>NZ_MQUI01000018.1:0-69473 GCF_001970915.1 Sphingomonas sp. Sph1(2015) | reverse complement strand
GGGTACGGAATAGGCGGGGCTTAGGCGCCGCTGGGGGCGGGTCGGGTTTTTATTCCTCCCCTGCAAGGGGAGGGGGACCCAGCGTGGCATGGTGGAGGGCTGTCGCCCTATCGAGAGCGGGACACCCCTCCGTCAGTCCTGATGGCCTGCCACCTCCCCTGCAAGGGGAGGAATAGGGAAACGCCTGCCGGAAGCGTCTCCCCATATCGTCAGGCCGCTTCGGTGACCTTCGGCGCGGCGGCGCGAACGCCTTCATCGACATGGTCGGCGAACTGCTGGAAGTTCTCGTTGAACAGACCGACCAGCTTGGCCGCCGTTGCGTCATAGGCGGCCTTGTCGGCCCAGGTGTCGCGCGGGTTCAGGATCGCGGCGTCGACGCCGGGCACCGACACCGGAACCTGGAACCCGAAATTCGGATCGGTCCGGAACTCGACCTGGTTCAGGCTGCCGTCGAGCGCGGCGTTGAGCAGTGCGCGCGTCGCCTTGATCGGCATGCGGTGGCCGACGCCATATTTGCCGCCGGTCCAGCCGGTGTTGACCAGCCAGCAATCGACGCCGCCCTTGGCGATCCGCTCCTTCAGCAGATTGCCGTATACCGACGGGTGACGCGGCATGAACGGCGCGCCGAAGCAGGTCGAGAAGGTCGCGTCCGGCTCGGTCACGCCGATCTCGGTGCCCGCCACGCGTGCGGTATAGCCCGACAGGAAGTGATACATCGCCTGTTCCGGCGTCAGCTTGGCGATCGGCGGCAGGATGCCGTACGCGTCGGCGGTCAGCATCACGATGTTGCGCGGCACGCCCCCCATATTGTCCTTCGACGCATTGGGGATGAAGTCGATCGGATAGGCGCCCCGGCTGTTCTCGGCCAGGCTGTTGTCGTGCAGGTCGAGCTGGCGCGTCACCGGGTCCATGACGACGTTTTCCAGTACCGTGCCGAAGCGCTTGGTCGTCGCGAAGATCTCCGGCTCCGCCTCGGGCGACAGGCGGATCATCTTGGCGTAGCAGCCGCCCTCGAAATTGAAGACCGCCGTGTCCGACCAGCCATGTTCGTCATCACCGATCAGGGTGCGGCTGGCATCCGCCGACAGCGTCGTCTTGCCCGTGCCCGACAGGCCGAAGAACACCGCCGTCGATCCGTCCGCGCCCATATTGGCGGAGCAATGCATCGGCATGACGCCCGTCGTCGGCAGCAGATAGTTGAGCAGGCCGAAGACCGACTTCTTCATCTCGCCCGCATAGCGCGTGCCGCCGATCAGGATCAGCTTCTCGGTCATGTTGACCGCGATCACCGTCGAGGAACGGCAGCCATGACGTGCGGGATCGGCGCGGAAGCTGGGCAGGTCGATGATTGTGTATTCAGCGGCGAACTTGCGGAGTTCATGCTCCTCGGGGCGGACCAACATCGTGCGGATGAACAGATTGTGCCATGCCAGCTCCGTCACGACGCGAACACGGACGCGGTGCTCGGGCTGCGATCCGCCGTACAGGTCCTGGACGAACAGGTCTTCCTTCTGACCGAGCGCGGCGAAGAAATCGGCCTTCAGCGCGGCGAAATCGTCCGGGCTCATCGGCTTGTTGGTCTTGCCCCACCAGACCGTGTCGCGCGTCGTGTCGTCGCGGACCATGAACTTGTCCTGTGCCGAACGGCCGGTGTGCTCACCCGTCTCGACGACCAGCGGACCGTCGGCCGACAGCTTGCCCTCGCCGCGCGCGACCGCGGTTTCGATCAGCCGGGCGGTGACGAGGTTCCAATGCAGGGTGGCGCGGGTCTCGATCCCCTGGGCCTGCAGACCGATCTCCGGAATCCGTTCGTTCATAAGAGCTTCCTCGTTCCCCAAGGCGGCGGGTCCTGATGGCCCGGCGCTGTTTCACCGCACGTGAATACGTATGCGTCGGATCGACTCATACGCGTTTTGTTAAACACGTCAAACACACTGTTTGGCGAAGATGGTTGAGCCGTGTGTCACTTTGGCTTAACCGATGGCCATGGCGGTCTTTTCGCACGATATGGGTTCGGGGTCGGTTGCATGACGGCCACCATTGCGCTGGTCGATGACGACCGGAACATCCTGACCTCCGTATCCATCGCGCTTCAGGCCGAGGGCTTCGTCACGCGCGTCTATGCGGATGGCGAGGCCGCGCTAAAGGCGCTGATCGACAACCCGCCCGACCTGGCGATCTTCGACATCAAGATGCCGCGCATGGACGGGCTGGAGTTGCTTCGCCGTCTGCGTGAGAAGAGTCAGATTCCGGTCATCTTCCTGACCAGCAAGGATGACGAGCTGGATGAGGCGCTGGGGCTGGCGATGGGCGCGGACGACTATATCGCCAAGCCGTTCTCGCAGCGGCTGCTGATCGCGCGGATTCGCGCCATCCTGCGGCGATCCGAATATGTCGGCGCGCCGCAGGGAACCCCCGCCGCCGATGTGCAGGGGCCGCTGACCCGCGGGCAGCTCGCCATGGACCCGGCCCGCCACCGCGTCACGTGGAAGGGCGAGCCGGTCACGCTCACCGTCACCGAGTTCCTGATCCTGGAGACGCTGGCGCAGCGCCCCGGCATCGTGCGCACCCGCAACCAGTTGATGGATGCCGCCTATCAGGATGACATCTATGTCGACGATCGCACCATCGACAGCCATATCAAGCGCCTGCGCCGCAAATTCCGGCAGGTAGATTCCGAGTTCGACGCCATCGAGACGCTCTATGGCGCCGGTTACCGATTCTCCGAGGAGTGAAGCTCCCGACCTGGCATTGCGCTGGTCGGGCCAGATTTCGCTGACCCAGCGGATTCTGGCGCTCAACATCTTTGCGCTGCTGCTGTTGGCGGGTGGGTTTTTCTACCTCGATTCCTATCGCACGCGGCTGCTCGATAACCGAGTGGCTCAGTCGTTGCGCGAAGTCCGGCTGATGGGGGAAGCACTGACTTCGGTGCGCAGCGAGGAGCGCGATCCTCTGGTCCTGCGGCTGGCACGCGATACCGGCGGGCGTATCCGGCTGTTCGATTCGGCGGGGCGACTGGTCGCCGACAGCCGGGCGCTCGGCGTGCGCAATGTCGTGCTGCGCGATCCCGACAAGCAGGATTGGGGGCAGGCGATCGCGCGCTTCCTGGATGCCGGGATCGACACCGTCGTCGGCGCGGCCCGGCCGCCACTTTATCGTGAGCGTCGCGGCGGCGCGGAATGGCCGGATGTTCGCGCGGCGCGGGACGGGCGGGTCTCCGCCTCGGTCTGGCGCGCGCCCGATCGCACCCCGGTCATCACGGCCGCCGCACCGTTGCCCAGCGGCGGTGCGCTCATGGCGACCGAGAATGCACGCTTCATCACCGAAACGGTGCGGATCGAACGGTTCCGGCTGAGCGTGCTGCTGGCGCTGGTGGCGCTGATCTCCGTCTTCCTCTCGCTTTTCCTCGCGCGCACCATCGTCCGGCCGCTGCGGCGGCTGGCGCGGGCGGCGGTGCGGGTGCGGCTGGGCCGGGCACGCGAGGTGGTGGTCCCGCGTCTGCCGGACCGCCGGGACGAATTGGGAATGCTCGCCCGGGCGCTATCCGACATGAGCCTGGCGCTGCGTGCGCGGATCGACGCGACCGAGGCCTTTGCGGCCGATGTGACGCATGAGTTGAAGAACCCGCTCGCCTCGCTCCGCTCCGCCGTCGATACGCTGGAGACGGTCCACGACCCTGACCTTCAAGCGCAGCTGCTGGCGATCGTTCGCGACGATGTGCGGCGGCTCGACCGGCTGATCACCGATATTTCCGATGCCTCGCGACTCGACGCGCAGCTCAGCCGGGCGAAGTTCGATCCCGTCGATCTGAACGCGCTTCTCGCCGGGCTGATCGCCCAGCGTGAGGCGCGCGGAGTCGAACGGGGCATCCGCCTTCGCTTCGATTCCACCGAGCCCGGCCCTGCGATGGTATCCGGCGAAGGTGCGAGGTTGGAGCGGGTCTTTGAGAATCTGGTCGACAACGCACTGTCCTTTTCCCCCGACGAGGCGGTCGTCGCGATCAGTCTGGCGCGCGAGCCGGACGATTGGGTGGTCCGTGTCGAGGACGAGGGGCCTGGCGTGCCCGAGGACGCGCGTGAGGCGATCTTCCGCCGCTTCCACTCGATCCGGCCGAGTTCGGAGAATTTCGGACGCCATTCCGGGCTGGGCCTCGCCATCGCCCGAACCATTGTCGAGGCGCATCAGGGGCGCATCCATGTCGAGGCGCGGGAGGACCGGATGAGTGGTGCGCGCTTCGTGGTACGCCTGCCGCTGGCCGCGATCGTCTGATGGGTGAACTCATCCATGCCACGTGCGTGATGATCGGCGGCGTCGGGATAATGCTGCGGGGGTCTTCTGGGGCCGGCAAATCCGATCTGGCGCTGCGGTTGATCGACCGGGGGGCGGTGCTGATCGGGGATGATTATGTCGAGGCAACGGCCAGGGACGGCGCCTTGCACGTCACGGTGCCGGAACGGATCGCCGGGTTGATCGAGGTTCGGGGCGTCGGCATCGTGCCGGTTCCGTACCAGGCAAGCGCGATCGTCAGCCTGATCGTCGAACTGCCCGTCGACCCGGATCTTGAAGAGCGCCTGCCCGAGGCACGCCAGACCGTGATCGCAGGCATCTCGCTCCCTATCTATAGGCTCAACCCGCGTCCGGCTTCGACCCCGATCAAGGTCGAGCTGTTGGCGTCACACCTCAAGGAACGCTCGCAATGGACCGAAAACGCATCTTGCTGGTGACCGGCATGTCCGGGGCTGGCACCTCGACAACGCTCAAGACGCTGGAAGACCTGGGCTGGGAAGTGGTCGACAATCTGCCCCTGTTTCTGCTGAACGGTCTGCTGGAGGCCGCGCCACCCAAGGGTATGGAGGGCAAGAACCGACCGCTGGCGATCAGCATCGGCGTGCGGACGCGGGACTTTGCGCCCGACCAGATCACCCAGAGCATTCGACGTCTGAACGAGCGGCCCAATCTGGCCATCGAGACGCTGTTCCTGAATTGCGGGGGGGCGGAGTTGAAGCGGCGCTATGCCGAGACCCGGCATCGCCATCCGCTGGCGATGGACCGGGCCGCCGATGACGGTATCGCGCATGAACGCGCGCTGTTGGGTCCGGTGCGGGACATGGCCGACCGGATGCTCGACACGACCAACATGACCAGCAACGACCTGGGGCAATGGATTCGCGCCAATTACGCGGTCGATGGCCTTAGCGAGCCGGTCCTGACGGTCATGTCCTTCGGTTTTTCCAAGGGGTTGCCGCGCAACGCCGATCTGGTCTTCGACATGCGGTTCCTTCGCAATCCGCACTGGTCGGCCGAACTGCGTCCCGGCACCGGGCTGGACCAGGGGGTCATCGACTATATCCGGCATGACCCGGCCTATGAAACGGCCGTGGGGCAGATCGAGACGCTGCTCGACACGCTGACGCCGCGCTATGTTTCCAGCGGGAAATCCTACATCACCATCGCGATCGGCTGTACCGGCGGGCGGCATCGTTCCGTCCATGTCGCCGAACGGATCGCGGGACGGTTGCGCCAGAGCGGTTTTTCCCCCACGGTGGTGCATCGTGATTTGGGTGCCGTGCCGAAAGACTCCTTGGAAGCCAGGCCGGCCAAACAATGATGGATATGCGTGTCTGACATGATCGGTCTGGTTCTGGTGACGCACGGGCGGCTCGCCGATGAGTTCGTGACCGCGATGATACATGTGGTCGGGCCGCAGGAGCGGATCGCCACCATCGCGATCGGGCCGGAGGACGACATGGAGGAGCGGCGTGCGGACATCGCCGCCGCCATCGCCACTGTCGATGCCGGGCGCGGTGTGATCGTCCTGACCGATCTGTTCGGCGGCACACCCTCCAACCTCGCCATCTCGCTGATGGAGCGGGGCCGGGTCGAGGTGATCGCGGGTATGAACCTGCCCATGCTCATCCGGCTGGGCTCGGCGCGCAAGTCGATGCAGGTCGTCGATGCGGTCGCCGCCGCGCGCGAGGCTGGCCGGAAATATATCTCCGTCGCGTCCGAAGTGCTGGGCGAGGCGGCGGCATGACGGAGCAGACACGCACGGTCCTGATCACCAACCGCCGGGGCCTTCACGCGCGCGCCAGCGCCAAGTTCGTGACGCTAGCCTCGACCCAGCCTTGCGAGGTGCGGGTGGCCAAGGATGGCAGCACGGTGACGGGCACCTCGATCATGGGCCTGATGATGCTGGGCGCCGCGATGGGCGACACGATCACGATCAGTGCCGCCGGTGACGGGGCCGATGTGACGGTCGAGGCGCTGGCCGCGCTGGTGGAAGCGAAGTTCGGCGAAGACTGATGCCCCGTGAAATTACCGCTTATTCCAACCCGCTGATCAAGTGGGCGCGCGACCTGCGTGACAAGCGCCATCGCAAGCAATCCCGCCAGTTCCTGGCCGAGGGGCTGCGCATCCTGACCGAGGCGCGCGAGACGGGGCGGCTGCCGACCCTGTTATTCTATGCCCGGCCGTCGGCGGGCCACCCGCTGGTCCGCGACCTGATCGCGGCGGTGGAGGCGTCGGAAGGCGAGGCGATCGAGACGACGCCCGACATCCTGTCGAAACTGTCGGGCAAGGACAATCCGCAGGCGGTCGTCGGCGTGTTCGAGGAGTTGGGCGTCACGCTCGACGAGCTGGATCGCAACGCGTCCGGCATCTGGCTGGTCGCCGAGCGTCTGCGCGATCCGGGCAATCTGGGCACCATCCTGCGTACCGGCGATGCGGTCGGGGCAGGGGGGCTTATCCTGATCGGCGAGTGCGTCGATCCCTTCTCGGTCGAGGCGGTGCGCGCGAGCATGGGGGCATTGTTCACCGTGCCGATCGTCAAGACCGAATGGCAGCCTTTCCTCGACTGGCTGCGGCAGGGGCCGGGTCAGCTGGTCGGGCTGAGCCTGGACACCGAGTCGGATTATCGCGCCGCTCGTTATGCCGCGCCGACCTTCCTGCTGACGGGCAACGAGGCGCAAGGGATGCCCCCCGAATATGCCCAGGCCTGCGATACGCTGGTCAAGATTCCGATGCTGGGCAAGGCCGACAGCCTGAACGCGGCCGTGGCGACCGCGGTCATGGCCTATGAGGTGCTGGCGCAGCAGCGGGGCTGAGCGGCGGGATCAGGCTTCGGGTTCGATCGGCTCGACCAATAGCGTCCCGCCATCGACATGAGCGACCCGCAAGCGGGTGCCGCTGATCGTATCAGGCCCACGCACCGGCCATTCGCCGTCGCCAAGCCGTGCGCGACCCTCTCCGCCAATGATCGGGGTGGTGACGGTCACGATCTGTCCGCGCAGCCGCCGGGCGGGTTTGTTGAGGCTCGGCGCATCGCTTTCGACCGGAAAGTCCCGATACCATCGGCGTCCGATGAAGACGCAGACCACGCTCCAGACCGCGAAATCGGCCAGTTGCAGCCCGATCGGCAAGTCCGGCAGCGCCCAGGTGGTCAGTGCGGTCACGCCGGCGGCCACGGCGAGAAAGATCAGGAATACGCCCGGCACCAGCAACTCGGCGATGCCGAGCGCCAATGCCCCCGCCAGCCAGAGTGCGGCGGGGTCGAGGTCTCCGATCGTCATGACGGGGACTGGTCGAACGGCCCCGGCTTGGTGGTGACCCGCGGGGTCGCGGCCTCGGACGTGTTGCTCCCCAGCGCCTCCTTGGCCAGCTCACCAATACCGCCCAGCGTACCGATCAGCTGGGTTGCTTCGACCGGGAACAGGATCGTCTTGGCGTTGGGGCTGGTGGCGAACTTGCCGACGGCCTCGACATATTTTTGCGCGATGAAATAGTTGATCGCCTGGGTCCCGCCCGACTCGATCGCCTCGGAGACGACACGCGTCGCCTTGGCCTCCGCCTCGGCTGCGCGTTCGCGGGCTTCGGAGTCGCGATAGGCCGACTCGCGGCGACCTTCGGCTTCCAGGATACGGGCCTGCTTCTGCCCTTCGGCACGCAGGATTTCGGAGGCGCGCGAGCCTTCCGCCTCCAGGATATTGGCGCGCTTCTCGCGCTCCGCCTTCATCTGGCGGGCCATGGCGTTGACGATATCGACCGGCGGGCGGATGTCCTTGATCTCGACACGGGTGATCTTCACTCCCCAGGGCGTCGTGGCATGGTCGACGACATTCAGCAGTCGCGCGTTGATTTCGTCACGTTTGGACAGGGTTTCGTCGAGATCCATCGAACCCATGACGGTGCGCAAATTGGTCGTCACCAGGTTCAGCAATGCGACGTAGAGATCCGACACCTCATAGGCGGCCTTGGGCGCGTCCAGCACCTGAAAGAAGACGACCCCGTCGGTCGAGATCATCGCATTGTCTTTCGTGATGATCTCCTGCCCCGGAATGTCGATCACCTGTTCCATCATGTTCACCTTGCGGCCGACACGATAGAAAAAGGCGGGATAGAAGTTGAAACCGGGGATCGCCGTGCCGGTATAGCGGCCGAAATGCTCGATCGTGTATTGATAGCCCTGCCGGACGATCTTGATCGACATCATCAGATACATCAGCACCAGCAGGACGGCGAGCGCGGCGATAATCAGGCCCATGGACGGCTTCCCCCATAATCGGTCCTCCGGTGTTCTAGCATGGCGATGCACCAAGGGCCTAGCGGGAACGGCTTGCTTTGGTTACATGGCCCGCCACTTGTTCCCTCCGCAGGATTTGGCAGCCCCATGGATATCCGCCTCGGCCTCACCTTCGACGACGTGCTCCTCATACCCCAGGAGTCCGACGTTCTGCCGAGCACCGCAGACACGCGGACGCAACTGACCCGCACGATCGCGCTGAACATCCCCGTCCTGTCGGCGGCGATGGATACCGTGACCGAGGCCGACATGGCGATCGTCATGGCACAGCTGGGCGGCATGGGCGTTCTTCACCGCAACCTGACCGTCGAGCAGCAGGTCGCCGCCGTCCGCCAGGTCAAGCGCTTCGAGAGCGGCATGGTCGTCAACCCGATCACCATCTCGCCGACCGCGACGCTGGCCGAGGCGCAGGCGCTGATGGCGCGGCACCGGATCAGCGGCATCCCGGTGGTGGAGTTCGACGGGCGCCTGGTCGGCATCCTGACCAACCGCGACGTGCGTTTCGCCGAGAATCCGCAGCAGCCCGTCTCCGAGCTGATGACGCATGAGGATCTGGCGACCGTGAAGGTCGGCGTCGGCCAGGACGAGGCGCGCCGCCTGCTCCATGCCCGCCGGATCGAAAAGCTGCTGGTCGTCGACGACAGCTATCGCTGCGTCGGACTCATCACGGTCAAGGACATCGAAAAGGCCGTCACCTATCCGTCGGCCACCAAGGATGGCTCGGGCCGCCTGCGTGTCGCGGCGGCGTCGACGGTTGGCGAAAAGGGTTTCGAGCGCACCCGTGCCCTGATCGAGGCGGAGGTGGACTGCGTCATCATCGATACCGCGCACGGCCATAACCGCGACGTCGCGCGAGCGGTCGAGGTCGCCAAGAAGCTGTCCGACACGGTGCAGGTGATAGCCGGTAACGTCGCGACCGCCGCCGCTACCCGTGCGCTGATCGATGCGGGCGCGGATGCGGTGAAGGTCGGCATCGGGCCGGGTTCGATCTGCACCACCCGTGTCGTCGCGGGCGTCGGCGTGCCGCAGCTGACCGCCGTCATGGACTGTGCCGAGGAAGGCTGGAAGGCCGGTGTGCCGGTCATCGCCGATGGCGGCCTGCGCACCTCGGGCGATCTCGCCAAGGCGCTGGCGGCGGGCGCGGGCGCCTGCATGGTCGGCTCGCTGCTGGCGGGCACCGAGGAAGCGCCGGGCGAAACTTTCCTGTATCAGGGCCGCGCCTATAAGTCCTATCGCGGCATGGGATCGGTCGGAGCGATGGGCCGGGGTTCGGCCGACCGCTATTTCCAGGGCGATATCAAGGACCAGATGAAGCTGGTGCCGGAGGGCATCGAGGGTCAGGTCGCCTATAAGGGGCCGGCGCGCGACGTCATCCACCAGCTGGTCGGCGGCATCAAGGCGGCGATGGGCTATACCGGCTCGGCGACGCTCAAGGATCTGCGCGAGCGCGCGCAGTTCGTCCAGATCACGGGTGCGGGCCTGAAGGAAAGCCACGTCCATGACGTGACCATCACGCGGGAAGCTCCCAATTACCCGACTCGCTAAGCTGACGGAGCGCTTCGCATGACCCCCGGCGCCCGTACCCAGGCGGCGATCGAACTGCTGGACGAGATCGTCGCCGCGGCCGCCAGTGGCGGTGCGGCGGCGGACACGCTGATCGCCCGCTATTTTGCGACGCGCCGTTATGCCGGGTCCAAGGACCGGCGGGCGGTGCGTGAGCTGGTCTATGCCGCCATCAGGCACGCCGGGCCGGTGCCGGTATCCGGGCGTGCGGCCATGCTGGCGGTGGCGGACCGGGATCCGGCGATTGCGGCGACGTTCGACGGGACGGGCCATGGGCCTGCGACGATTGCACCCGATGAACCGCGTGCCGAGGGCGGGGTTGCTCCTGCCTGGTTGGTCGAGGCCCTGACCGCCTCCGGACTGGGCGCGGCGCAGCAGGCTGCCCTGGTCAATCGCGCCCCGCTCGACCTGCGGGTCAACGGCCTGGCGACGACGCGAGACGCGGTGTTGGAGCAATGGCCCGACGCCGCGGCGACTCCGCACGCGCCGATGGGCATCCGCCTGCCCAATGGAACGCCGGTCGAACAGTCTGACCTGTACCGCGCCGGGCTGGTCGAGGTGCAGGACGAAGGCAGCCAGCTGGTCGGCGAGGCCCTGGCCGCGAAGCCGGGTGAGTGGCTGGTCGACCTTTGCGCCGGGGCAGGGGGCAAGACCCTTCAGCTGGCGGCGGCAATGAACAATCAGGGCGCGCTGCTCGCCTGCGATATCGACCGGGCAAGGTTGCAGCGACTGGCCCCCAGAGCCGAACGCGCCGGGGCGACGATTATCGAGAGTCGCCTGCTCAATCCCGGCCGGGAGGCCGAGATGCTTGCGGACTGGGCGTCCAGGGCCGACGGCGTGCTGATCGATGCCCCCTGTTCCGGGACGGGGACCTGGCGGCGCAATCCCGAGGCGCGCTGGCGCCTGACCCCGGAGCGGCTGGCTCGATTGGGTGCGATGCAGACCCAGGTGCTGGACATCGGCGCTGGCTTGGTCAAGCCGGGCGGACGGCTGGTCTATATCGTCTGTTCGCTGCTCGATACCGAGGGGAGCGGCCAGGTGGCCGCCTTCCTGTCGCGCCATCCCGGCTGGTCGGCCGAGCCGATCGAATCGGGGATCGGGACGCCGCATGGCCCGGGCCGGCGACTCGATCCGGCAACCCATGGCACGGACGGCTTTTTTGTCGCCTGCCTCCGGGCACCATGCTAGCATTCGGCCCAGTGCCACGTCCGGAGTTCCTCATGCGTTTGTCGTCCCTGGCTGCCGCCGCCGCATTGGCGGTGGTTTCGCTTTCCACCTCGCTCAGTGGCCAGCGCCCGGACAGCCAGATCGATGCCCGCTCGATGCAATTGCTCGAACAGGCGCGCGGGTTGAAGGCGGCGGGCAATCTGGAGGGCGCGACCGACATGCTCGAGACGGCCGTGACGGTCGATCCGCGCAATCGGGCGGCGTTTATCCTGCTCGCCGAAGTGGCGGATGCGCGCGGCCTGCCGGGCAAGGCGATTCGCCTGTATCGCGAAGCCTTGTTGCTCGACCCGAACGACACGCGCGCGCTGCGCGGGCAGGGCGAGGCGCTGGTTCAGCGCGGTGCGGTGGCGCGCGCCAAGGACAATCTCGCCAAGATCAAGACGCTCTGCAAGAGCGACTGCGCCGACGCGACCGCGCTCGCCGCGCAAATCGCCAAGGGGCCGCCCGCGACGGTGACGACGGCGCAGGTCGACAGCAAGACGCCGCCGACGCCGTAAACATCCTCCCCGCTACGGGGTGGTGGCAGGCCGCAGGCCTGACGAAGAGTGCGGCACGGCCCCCTCCACCGTGTTTCGCATGATCCCCCTCCCCGTGCCGGGGAGGGCATGTTCACCCCAAAGCGCGCGCCAGGGCGACGAACTCGTCCACCGACAACGTTTCGGCCCGACGGGCGGGATCGAGGCCGATCGATTCCATCGCCTCCACCGCACCGGCAACCGGCTTCAAACTCTGGCGCAGCATCTTGCGACGCTGGCCGAAGGCGGCGGCCGTCAGGCGTTCCAGCGTGCGGAAGCTGACACCTTCGGGCGCAGGCTTGGGCGTGATGTGGACGACGGCCGACATGACTTTGGGCGGCGGTGTGAAGGCCGAGCGGTGAACCGGCATCGCGATCCGGGATTCGCTCCGCCACTGGGTCAGCACGGCCAGACGGCCATAGGCGGACTGGTCGGGCGCGGCGACGATCCGCTCCGCCACTTCCTTCTGGAACATCAGCGTGCAGGACTGCCACCAGGGCAGCCACGCGCCCGACAGCCAACCGACGAGCAGCGGCGTGCCGACATTATAGGGCAGGTTGGAGACGATATGCGGCTTGCTCTCGAACAGCTTGGGCGCGTTGATGCGCAGGGCATCGCCCTCGATCACCTTGAGCCTATCGGGAAAGGCCTCGGCCAGTTCGGCAAGCGCCGGAATGCAGCGACGGTCGCGTTCGATCGCGGTGACCTTGGCCCCCGCCATCAACAGCGCGCGGGTCAGGCCGCCGGGGCCGGGACCGATCTCCAGCACCTGGCGGTCGGTCAGATCACCGGGGATCGCGGCGATCCGGGCCAGCAGCTGGCCATCGAACAGGAAATTCTGACCCAGCGACTTGGCGGCGGACAGGCCATGGCGCGCAATGACATCGCGCAACGGGGGAAGCGGCGTGACGGGATCCATGTCAGGCGGCCGCTTCCGCACGACGCCGCGCGGCGTCACCGGCCATCGCAATCGCCGCGATCATCGCACCGGGATGCGCGGCATCCTGTCCCGCCAGCCCGAAGGCGGTGCCGTGATCGGGCGAGGTGCGCACGATCGGCAGGCCGAGCGTGATGTTGACGCCTTCGTCGAAATGCAGCGTCTTGATCGGCACCAGCGCCTGATCGTGATAACAGCAGAGCGCGGCGTCGTAGCGGGCACGCGCACGCGGATGGAACAGCGTATCCGCCGCGAATGGCCCGCTCGCGTCGATGCCTTCGGCGCGAAGCTGCGCAATGGCGGGTTCGATGAAGTCGATTTCCTCACGCCCGATCGCGCCGCTTTCACCCGCATGGGGGTTCAGTCCGGCAAAGACGAGCCGCGGTTCGCGGATTCCGAAATTCTTGCACAGCCCGCGCGCTGTGGCGCGACCCTTGGCGACGATCAGCTCGACCGACAACAGGCTCGACACCGCCGCCAGCGGAACATGGGTGGTGATCGGCACGACCCGCAAGGACGGGCCTGCCAGCATCATCACCGCATTCTCGCCCGCCACGCCGCAGCGTTCGGCCACGAACTCGGTCTGGCCGGGATGGGTGAAGCCGATATCGTAAAGCTGCGCCTTGCTGACCGGCCCGGTCACGAGCGCGCTGGCCGCGTCCGAGCGTACCAGCCCGACGGCCAGCTCCAATGCGTGGAGGGCGCACCGCGCGCCTTCGACATCGGGCTGGCCGGGGCGAATCTCGCCCGCATCGTCGACCGACAGGATCGGCAGCGCCTCTTCGAAGGCGGCAACCGCAGACGCCATGTCCGAGACACGGACGGTCGGGCCGTTCCAGACCCGCGCGATGGCACGCGAATCACCCACCGCGAGGAAGGGCGGCAGCCCCGCCTCCCGGCGCGCGGCCCAGGCCTTGGCGATGATCTCCGGCCCGATCCCGGCCGGGTCGCCCATAGAGATCGCGAGCGGCCGGATCATCTTAGCGATATTCGATCACCGCGTCGCGACGAAGGTCGCGCATCTTCTGGTTCGCGCGCAGGTTCACCCGCTGCTGCTCGACCTGATTCTGGATCTGGTCGTTGGTCGGCAGGTTGCCCGAACGCGGCTCCTCGCGGCCGCACAGGACCAGCGAGCGGACGCCCTGTTCCGGCGACCCGAAGGGCGGCGTCGCCTCACCGACCTGCAGCTTCAACAGGATTTCCTGGAGCGGGGCGGGCAACTGGCGGATCGTCACCTGATCGTTATCGACCACCTCGGCCTTCAGCGCGGTCGCGACACGCTGCACGTCGCCGCAGCCGCGGATCGCCTGCGTCGCCTTGGCGAACTCGGCCGCGCGGGCGCTGGCCTGCGCCTGGGTGGTGCCCGCCGGGAACTTGACCGTCAGCTGCTTGAGCGACAGGCGCGAATCGCGCGGGTCGGCGGTCAGGACCTGGCGCTTGTCGGTCAGGTACAGGATCGAGAAGCCGCCCGGGATCTGGATCGGCCCGGCAACCTGGCCGACCTGCATCTGCCCCACGGCGGCCTGAAGCTCGGGCGGCAGCTGCGCCGCGCGGACCCAGCCCAGATCGCCGTTCACCGCCCGGGTCGATGCCTCGGAGAAGCTGCGCGCGAAATATTCGAAAGGCTGCTGGCCCTTCTGGATTTCGCCGATGATCTGGCGGGCATTGTTGAACACCTGCTGCCCGGTCGCCTCGTTGGCGGAGAGGAAGATCTCCTTGAGATTATATTCCTCGGTGCCCTTGGCCGCTTCCAGGCGGGTGCGGATCGCGTTCACCTCCTCGTCGCCCACATTGACGAACGGCTCGACCCGTTTGCGCAGATAGCGGCTCCAGGCCAGCTCGCCCTCGATCTGGCGGCGCATCGATTTCTCGGACGAGCCGACCTGCCGCAGGAAGGTGTTCATTTCGGCTGGCGTCTTGCCGAACTGCTTGGAGAAACGGGCATAGGCCTGGTTGATCTCGTCGGCGGTGACGGTGACCTCGGCGGTCTTGGCCTCCTGGATCTGCAACGTCTCGTCGATCAACTGACGCAGGATCTGCATGCGCAGACGGTCACGATCCTCGGCCGACAGGTTGGTCACGTTGTTCAGCGCCATGGCCAGTGCCATGCGCTGGTCGATGTCGGTCTGGGTCAGCACCGTGTCGTTGACGATCGCGGTCGGCTTGCGGACATTGGGGTCCAGCTTGCCGAAAAGCTGCAGGTTCGAGGGGATGTTTAGCCCGCCGGTGTCCGGTACGGCCTGATCCGGAACGGTCTGCGCCAGCGCGCCGGTCGCCAGTGCGACCAGCATCAGCGTTGCGCCCGCGCGGATGCCGCGGCCCTTGGTACGAATGTCGTGCTTCACCGTGTCTGTGATCCTCATCGCGCCTGATGGGGCGCGTAACCGTCGCGATATGGGTCGACCATGCTGAATACCGGCTTAGCGGCCGAGATTGGTGAAGGCCAGAGTCAACAGAAAGCTGTTGCCCGCCCGCGCGTCACCCGTCTGCACATAGTCGCGCCGCCAGGTGAAGCCGAGCCGCAGGCAGTCATCCTCATATTGTACGCCAATCCGGTGCCGAATCGGATCGAACCCGTTCGACAGCGACAGCGCATCCTCCGACCGGTCGGTCAGGTCGATGACCGTGGAGCCAAAAGCCGACCAGAAACGGGCGAACTGCACCCGGCCCGCCAGCCGGACTTCCTCGCGATCCTGCAAATCCTCGATCGAGGTGAAGATGTTCCGCTTCAGCCGCAGATAACCGACCTGCCCGTAGGTGGTGCGTGATCCGACCGTCGCGTCGATCTCGTTCCGGCGCACCGCGAAGCTGTCCTTGTCGAGCCGGAAACGGTGGGTCAGCGAGACGAAGTCCCGGAAGCGCATTTCCGTCCGCCCGACGATATCCGACCACCGGTCCGACAGGCCGGTGCCCGGATAGAGGATCGTCGGCCGGTCGTTCAGGCGGAAGCTCTGCCCGACGAGCGTGTCGAAGGTGAAGCCCGGCAGGGTCAGCGCCCATTGCGCGCCGTAGGTGATGCGCGTCGAATCCTCGAACCGGTCGTAACCGGGGAAGCGGTTCAGCGCGAAGAGGTTGGAATCCTCCAGATCGACCGAGCGGGCGTCCTCGTTGGGGATCTCGATATTCTTGATCTTGGGGCTGGCGACGATCTGGACACGCGGGGTGAAGCGCTGGCTGCCGCCCCAGAGTTCGCCGACAAACGGCCATTTGACGTCCACCGCCAGCGCGCCGATGCCGCGCCCCTGGAACCCGGCCAGCCCCTGATAGACCAGGGGCGTGGAGGCGATGTTGTTGGCATTATAGGCGTCGGCCCGGCCATAGGCGGTGAAGGTCACTTCCTGACCCCAGTTGGTCAGGCGGCGAAGGTCCCAGCGCATGCTGGCAAAGGCGCGCTGCGTATCCTGACCCGCCGTCCGGCTGATGGCCAGGGTGTTGAGCTGCACCTCGAACTTGCCGCCGAGCAGCCCGTCGTCGAACCGGCGACGATAGTCCAGCTCGGGCAGCGCGATAGGCTGCTGACCCTGCGGATCGTTGACCCGAAGCGTTTCGACATACCATCCGGTCAGCGAGAAATAGCTGTTGGCGTCGATATGCTCCAGGCTGGCGGTGGTGCGCAGCCGGTCGTCGCGGGAAATGTCATAGCGACGCAGAAAGGTGCGATCGGTGGTGATCCGCATCGAGCCCGACAGGCTCCATTCCGGCGAGAACTGGTAGCGGCCGACCGCATCCAGATAGCCACGGAACGCCTGGCTGGTATCGGTGGGGTTCAGCGTGTTCAGGTCGTCGCTGCGACGGCTGGCCGTGCCATAGCCGGTGATACGGAACGCACCCTTGGTGGTCAGCGCCTCATATTGCGCTTCCAGCATCGGCAGCACCGCGGTGAAGACGTGCGGTGTGACGGTCAGGCCCTTGTTGGGGGCGAGGCGCCAGTAATAGGGCACCGCGATCTCGACCCCGTTCACCCGGTCCAGCCGGATGTCGGGTGTCAGGAACCCGCTGTCGCCGCCCGAGCCGACGGGGGCGGACAGGCGCGGCAGCGGAATGGTCGGCAGGCCGAACAGGTTGAGCTTGGCCCCGTTGAAATAGACACGCTCGCGATCGGGGCGATAGGTGACGCGGATGGCGGTGATCTTCCAGGACGGCTCCTTGGGGCAGCCCTCCGACGTCTCGACCGCGCACGGCGTATAGGCGGCGCGTTCCAGATTGACCGTGCCGTCCTGCTGGCGGGTGCCGCGAACGGCGGCCAAGCGGCCACCCTGTTCGAGGACGACCAGCATATTGTCGACCACGCCGTCCTTCAGCGAATCGGTCAGCTCGATCTGGTCGCCATAAGCGATATCGCCCTGCGGATTGGTGACGGCGATATTGCCGGTCGCCAGCACCTTTCCGGTCTTGCGGTTCCACGTCACCTTGTCGGCGCGCAGCCGCTCGCCCTCGCGAAGCATCCGGACTTCGCCGGTCGCCGTCACGATATCGGCGTTGATATCATATTCCAGCTGGTCGGCGCTGAAGCGGACCTGATCGGGATTGGCCGGGGCCGGGCCTTCGCTGGGCGGCGGCGAGACGGGGCGATCCTGAAGATCCTGCGCGACGGCAGGCATGGCCACACACAGGGCGAAGGGCAGGGCGCTGCCGGTCAGAAGCGTCATTCTGCGCACGATGATAGCTGTTCCGTCCTTGCCGACACGATGATGAAGCCTCCCCCGGCAGGGCGACGCCTTGAAAGGCCTGCCTATCGCATCACCGGCGGCTTGCTGCAATCGCGCGCTTGCCACGACGGTCCAAGAGCCTAGATGATAGCAACTGTTACCAGTTCAGCAGAGGGTTTCCATGCAGATCGCCTTTACCTCCACCGTCGAAGCCGGTGACGTGCTCGTCCTTCCCTTTCCGAAGGATGCGGTCGATACCGGCCGGATCGAAGGGGAGGGTGCGGCCGCGCTCGCCAAGGCGGCCGTCGACGCCGCGCGCTTCAAGGGAGAGGCCGGTTCGATCGTCGAGCTGTTCGCCACCATCGGTGGCGCAGCCCGCCGTGTCCTGCTGCTCGGTGTGGGCGAAGGCAAGGAAGCCGATTGGCGCAAGGCTGGCGGCGCGGTGACCGCCAGGTTGTTGACCAATGCCTCCTCGGTCTCGGTCGATCTGAATGGGCTTCCGACCAAGCCTGCCGCCGATGCGGTGGCGAGCTTTGCCGGTGCCGCTGTACAGCGCGGCTGGCGGCATGACGTGTACCGCACCAAGCTGCCCGAAACCTCGAAGCCGATGCTGACCCGTATCGCCATCGTCGGCGCGGGTGACGAGGCCGAGGCGGCCTATGCGCGTATCCACGCGGTCAATGGCGGGCTGGAGCTGACCCGCACGCTGGTGTCCGAGCCGCCGAACAAGCTCTACCCGGAAAGCTTTGTCGAGCGCGTCCTGAACGATGTCGAGGGGCTGGGCCTGGAAGTCACCGTACTGGACGAGGCGCAGATGCGCGACTTGGGCATGGGCGCGCTGCTGGGCGTCAGCCAGGGTTCGGTGCGCGAAGGGCGGCTGCTGGTCCTGAAGTGGAATGGCGGCGCGGCCGATGCCGAAACGCTGGCGCTGGTCGGCAAGGGCGTGACCTTCGACACCGGCGGCATCTCGATCAAGCCCGCCGCGGGCATGGAAGACATGAAGTGGGACATGGGCGGCGCTGGCGCGGTTGCGGGTGCGATGAAGGCGATCGCGGCGCGCAAGGCGAAGGCCAATGTCGTCGGCGTCATGGGCCTGGTCGAGAACATGCCCGACGGCAATGCGCAGCGGCCTGGTGACGTCGTCACGTCCATGTCGGGCCAGACGATCGAGGTCATCAATACCGACGCGGAAGGCCGCCTGGTCCTGTGCGATGCACTGACCTGGGTCCAGAAGACGCATTCGCCCTCGACCATCGTCGACCTCGCCACCCTGACCGGCGCGATGATCATCAGCCTCGGCAGCGAGCATGGCGGCCTGTTCGCCAATGACGACACGCTGGCCGAATCGCTGCTGGCGGCGGGCACCGCGACCGGCGAGAAGCTGTGGCGCTTCCCCCTGGCCGATGCGTATGACAAGCTGATCGACAGCCAGATTGCGGACATGAAGAATGTCGGCCCGCGCGGCGCGGGTTCGATCACCGCGGCTCAGTTCCTAAAGCGCTACATCAACGAGGGCGTCGCCTGGGCGCATCTGGATATCGCGGGCATGGTCTGGTCCGACAAGCCGGGCGTCAACCACGACAAGGGCGCGACCGGTTACGGCGTTCGCCTGCTCGACCAGTTCGTCGCGGACCGGTTCGAGGCGTAAGGCAGATAAGGGGCGGCGCGATGCAGGTCGATTTCTATCATCTGACGATCGCGCCGCTCGACCGTCTGCTTCCCGTCATCGCCGAGCGCGTGACGGCAGGGGGCGGACGGTTGCTGATCGTCAGCGGTGACGCGGACCAGCGCGCCGCACTCGACCGGCAGCTCTGGATGATACCGGCGGACGGCTTCCTTCCTCACGCCCAGGCGGGCGAGGGCGACGATGCCGCCCAGCCGGTGCTGATCGCGGGCGAAGTCCAGCCGACGAACGGCGCACGTCATATCGCGTTGGCGGATGGCGTATGGCGTGACGAAGCGCTGAGTTTCGACCGGGCATTTCACTTCTTCGACGGCGACCGTATCGGCGAGGCTCGTGCCGCGTGGCGGGCGCTGGCCGACCGCGAAGGGGTTGAGCGGCGCTACTGGAAGCAGAACGACCAGGGCCGCTGGGAACAGGCGGCCTGAATCCTCCCCGGTACGGGGAGGGGGACCAGCAAAGCTGGTGGAGGGGGTTAGCCGTTAAGGATGTTCTGTACGGAAGCCCCCCTCCGTCAGACCTTCGGTCTGCCACCTCCCCGTGCCGGGGAGGATCGGATCACCATCAGACATTGCAATACTGGCCGCCCCCGACTAGGGCGGCGCCACTTCCAGCCAACTCATTTATTCAGGAGCTGCGTGACCATCATGGCCGCGAACCGTACCTTTTCGATCATCAAGCCCGACGCGACCCGCCGCAACCTGACCGGCGCCGTCACCAAGATGCTGGAGGAAGCCGGCCTGCGCGTCGTCGCCTCGAAGCGCATCCAGATGACCCGCGAGCAGGCCGAGGGCTTCTACGCGGTCCACAAGGAGCGCCCCTTCTTCAACGATCTGGTCGAGTTCATGATCTCGGGTCCGGTCGTCGTGCAGGTGCTCGAGGGTGAGAACGCGATGCAGCGCAACCGCGACATCATGGGCGCGACCAACCCGGCGAACGCCGAACCGGGCACGATCCGCAAGGAACTGGCCGAGTCGATCGAAGCCAACACCGTCCACGGTTCGGACTCGGACGAGAATGCCGCGATCGAGATCGCGTACTTCTTCAAGCCGGAAGAAATCGTCGGCTGATGGAATGGCGGCTGCGACGGGCAGGGCCGGGCGATGCGCCTGCGCTGTCGCTCGTCGCGGCCGCCACCTTCCTCGAGACGTTTGCCGGGACCATCGCCGGTCCCGACATGGTGCGCCACTGCACCCTCAACAGCTCGCCCGCCAAGTTCGACGCCTGGATCGCCGATCCGGCCTGCGTGGCGACACTGGCAGAGCATCCCGACGGCGCGGCGCCGGTCGGCTATACGTTGCTCACCCCGCCCGATCTGCCGGTCGAGACCGATGCGCGGGATATCGAGCTTCGCCGTATCTACACCCTGTCCCTGACGAACAGCTCCGGCCTGGGCCACAGGCTGATGGCCCGGGCGATTGACGATGCGCGCGCTTTGGGCCGCCGCCGTATGCTGCTCGGGGTACTTGGCATCAACGAGCGCGCCCGTGCGTTTTATGAGCGCGAAGGCTTCGCCCTTGCAGGGACGCGGCAATTCCGGGTCGGCGACACCGTCTTCGACGACGTCGTCTATGCGCGGGATATCTGAAAGCCGACGGGCTTTGCATTCCCCCCCCTTAAAGGGGGGGGATTGGGATGCTTCTATCCGCGCCGTGCTGTCCAGGCGGCGTCGAGTTTGGCGGTGGTGCCGTTCCGGTCACGCAGCCGCAATCCCTCCAGTCGCAGCGTCCGGCCGCGCAGCAGGCGGCCATGGGTGCTCCAGATGATGTCGTAGAGCCCGGTGACGGTCCGTGCGGTATCGCCATCCCAATAGCGGACGGTGATCAGCGCTGGCAGCCGTCCCTCGCGCGTATCCGCCTTGCCGTCCGTCAGTGCGAGCAACGGTCCGGCGATCGGCTCGGCCTCGATGGCGGGATCACCGACCGGGGCCTGACGGCCGATACCCGACGCCTTGGGAAAGTCGATCGCGACATCCTGAAGATCGTGATTCGGATCGCGCAGCAGCAGGCGGCGTCCGTCCCCCTCGACCGTGGCGGTCAGGTCGAGCCGGGCGCGTTCCTGCCGCTGGGCAGTGGCGGAGGCCGCCTTGTCCTCGGCGTCGCTGCGCCGCTGCGACCAGTTGAGGTACAGCGTCAGCGCGGCCACCATCAGCCCGGCAACCGCCACGAACTCGGCCAGCGTCAACAGGCGCCGCCGCGACTTGGCGCGCTCGGCGGCCTCTTCGCTCGCCGGTCCGCTCATCGCCCGCCCGCCTCCAGCAACTCGGTCGGCGCGACCAGTTCCCAGCTGCGCGCGATCCGGTCCTCGACCAGCGTCCAGTCGCTATCGGTGTCGAGCGTCACCTCGGTCCAATGCGGTTCCTGTCCTTCATCCGCGATGCAAAGATGGATGGCCGACGACGTGCGGCTCACCCGGAGGAAGGGCGCACCCTCGACCAGAAAGCGGGTTTCGCCATCGCCAGCCTGTTCGGTCGTGCCGGGCAGCAGCAGGGCGATGTCGCGGATGCGGGACGGGAAATCGGTCATCGACGCACGAACTCCGTGAGTATTTGCGGGTACAATCGATGCTCCTCAACGAGCACGCGCGCCGCAAGTGCCGCTGCGTCGTCGCCGGGCAGGATCGGAACCTCCGCCTGGCCGAGCACTTCGCCGTCATCCAGCGCCTCGGTCACGACATGCACCGAGCAGCCCGCCTTGGCATCGCCCGCCGCAATGGCGCGCTCATGCGTGTCGAGGCCCTTGTAGAGCGGCAGCAGCGAGGGATGGATGTTGAGGATGCGTCCCTGCCAGCGCGATACGAAATCGCCCGACAGCAGCCGCATATAGCCTGCCAGTGCGATAACCTCGACATCCGCATCGCGCAGCGCCTGGTCGATCGCGGCTTCGTAGGCGGGCTTGCCGATCCCCTTGGGCGACAGGGCGAAGGTGGCGATCCCCTGGTCCTGCGCCCAGGCCAGCCCGGCTGCCTCCGGCTTGTCGGAGGCGACCAGGGCAACGGCATAGGCGGCGTCCGCCATTTTGGACGCCGCCACCAGCGACTGCATGTTGGAGCCGCGGCCGGAAATCAGGATGCCGACCTTGACCAGCCCATCCTTAACCCGCCCGTCAGCCGACATGGGTCGCGGTCCAGTCCGCCTTGGCGCTCCAGGTCCCGGCCGAACCCTTGACGGTGCAGCCTCGCTCACCCGCTTCGACCCGGCCGATGGTGACGACCGTCTCGCCTTCGGCGCGCAGCGTTTCGGCCAGTGCTTCGGCTTGGTCGGCCGCGACGATCACCGCCATGCCGACCCCGCAGTTGAAGGTGCGCGCCATTTCCTCCGGCTCGATGCCGCCCTGCGCCTGGAGGAAAGCCATCAGGCGCGGCTGCTCCCAGCCATCCGCATCGACCACGGCATGGGCACCCTTGGGCAGCACGCGCGGGATGTTTTCGAGCAGGCCGCCGCCGGTGATATGGGCGAGGCCTTTGATCGTACCCGCCTTGATCGAGGGGAGCAGCGAGCGGACATAGATTCGAGTCGGAGCCATCAGCGCCTCGACCAGCAGCACGTCCTGATCGAACAGCGCCGGGCGATCGAGCTTCCAGCCCTTGTCGGCGGCCAGGCGACGGACCAGCGAAAAGCCGTTGGAATGGACGCCGGAGGAGGCAAGGCCCAGGATCACGTCGCCGTCACCGATGGTCGCGCCGGTCAGCACCTGGTCGCGCTCGACCGCGCCGACACAGAAGCCCGCAAGGTCGTAATCGCCCGGCGCATACATGCCCGGCATCTCGGCCGTCTCACCACCGATCAGCGCGCATCCGGCGATTCGGCACCCTTCGGCGATCGAGGCGATCACACGTTCCGGCACATCGCCTTCCAGCTTGGCGGTGGCGTAATAATCGAGGAAAAACAGCGGCTCGGCGCCCTGCACTACGAGGTCGTTGGCGCACATGGCGACCAGGTCGATGCCCACGCCGTCATGGCGGTCATGCTCGATCGCGAGCTTTAGCTTGGTGCCGACGCCGTCATTGGCCGCGACCAGCAGCGGATCGGTGAAACCGGCGGCCTTCAAGTCGAAGAAACCGCCAAAGCCGCCCAGGTCGGCATCCGCGCCCGGCCGCCGCGTCGCCTTGGCGAGCGGGCCGATCGCGCGGACCAGCGCGTTACCGGCGGCGATCGAAACGCCAGCATCGGCATAGGTGTAGGACGCGCCCTTTTCGGAGGGCGAAGGGCTGGTGGACGGCGTGCTGTTGTCGGTCATGTTTGCCCGTTAGCTATATCGCGCTTGGATTTCCACGCCTGCTTCGCCAAAAGGCCGCGATGCGTTTGCGATTGCCCTCCATCATGGCCGGTCTGGCCGCCCTTGCCGGGCTTGGCATAGGGGGCGGCGCGGTCCTCGCCCAGATCGAGGGACAGACGCGCGGCGTCGCGCCGGTCGACAATGGCGGCTCCTATGAGGTCACCGGCGTCGCGGTCGACGTATCGGGCAAGACGCCCGAAGCCGCGCGGCTCGGCGGCTGGCGGATCGCGCAGCGGAAAGCCTGGGCGATATTGGCCCAGCGCCTGGGCCGCGGCGGCACCGCGGCGTCGGACGGTCTGCTCGATTCGCTGGTCAGCGGCATCGTGGTCGAGAATGAACAGATCGGCCCGACCCGCTATGTCGCCAAGCTGGGCGTGTTGTTCGACCGTGTTCGCGCTGCATCGGTGCTGGGCGTGTCGGCCTATGCCGATCGCTCGCCGCCGATGCTGGTCATGCCGCTGCAAGTTTCGGGCGGCGTGTCTCAGATGTTCGAGGCGCGCACGCCCTGGCAACAGGCATGGGCTCGGTTCCGGACCGGGAACAGCACGATCGACTATATACGCCCATCGGGCACCGGCGCCGAGCCGCTGCTGATGAATGCCGGGCAGGTCGGGCGGCGTTCGCGTGGCTGGTGGCGGTTGATCCTGGACCAATATGGCGCGTCGGATATCCTGATCCCCGTCGTGCATCTCTATCGCCAATGGCCCGGTGGCCCGGTGATCGGCGTGTTCGAGGCGCGGCATGGGCCGGACAACACCCTTCTTGGCACGATCACCTTGCGTGTCGGCAGCGCCGACGGGTTGTCGCAGCTGCTGGATACCGGCGTCGCGCGCCTCGATGGGCTGTATCAGAGGGCGCTGGCCAGCGGTTCGCTAAACCCCGATACGACGCTCGCCCCGCCGCCTAGGTCGCAGGCCGTGGTCATCGACGATGCGACGCCGGGCGAGGAACCGATTGCCGGGCTGGATGCGACCATCGCCTCGTCGGGAGCGGGAATCGCCGTAACGCTGCAATATGATGCGCCGACCGCCAGCGCGGTCGCCAATGCCGAAAGCCTCGTCCGGGGCATCCCGGGCGTGGTGCGCGCCGGTACGACCAGCCTGGCATTGGGTGGCGTGTCGATCATGGCCGTCACCTATGACGGCGACCCCGATCAGCTTCGCCGTGCGCTTGAACAGCGTGGTCTTCAGGTGTCCGGATCGGGCACCACCCTTCGCATTCGGCGCGCTCCACAAGTGCCCGCGCCGGTGCCTCCAGCGGATACTGTGATTACCGGATGAACCAGATGGCGCTGCCGCTGCAATGGCCGGCGGACCCCCGATCCGATGCGTTCCTGCTGACCGATTCCAACCGAATGGCGGCACGGATGCTGGAACAATGGGAAGCGTGGCCGACCATGGCCGCGATCCTCACCGGCCCGCGCAAGTCGGGCCGGTCGCTGCTGGCGCGCATCTTCGCGGCCAAGAGCGGGGGCACGATCATCGACGATGCCGAGCGCGTTCCCGAGGTGCAGATCTTCCACGCCTGGAACCGGGCACAGGCCGATCGGCTGCCACTGCTGATCGTCGCCGATTCGCCGCCGCCGCGCTGGCAGGTGAAGCTGCCCGACCTTCGCTCGCGCCTGGCGAACAGCAGCCTGGCCGAGATCGGCGCGCCCGACGACGAACTGGTCGCCGGGCTGTTCGAGCATCTGTTCGAGCGGCGGGGCCTGGATGCGCGGCCCGATCTGATCGAGTGGCTGACGCTTCGGATCGAGCGTAGTCACCTTTCTGTCATCCGCGCGGTGGATATGCTCGACCAGGGGGCGATGGAACGGCGCGCGCGCTTGTCCATTCCCCTTGCACGCTCCACTCTGATCGCGGCCGGTCTGATCGCCGAGCCGTAAGCCCTAAGCGAGACACGATGACCCGTCCTGCCCATATCGCGCAAATGTCAGAACCCGACGACGATCATTTCGCGACGGAGCCGAATGGGCGGTACTTCAACCGCGAACTTTCATGGCTGGCCTTCAACCGCCGCGTGCTGGAGGAGGCCTGCAACACGGCGCACCCGCTGCTTGAGCGGTTGCGCTTTCTGTCGATCTCGGGATCGAATCTCGACGAGTTCTTCATGGTCCGGGTGGCGGGCCTCAAGGGACAGCAAGCGCAGGATGTCGAGCAGCGGTCGGTCGACGGCCTGACGCCGGGCCAGCAGCTGAGCGGCATCGTTGCCGAGGCGGACCGCCTGATGGCGAGCCAGCAGGAGGTCTGGGGCGACCTGCGCAATTTGCTGGACGAGGCAGGCATCTTCGTTCTCCGGCGCGATGCGATCGACCCGGAGGCCAGCACCTGGCTGGAGACGCATGTCCGCGAGCAGATCTTTCCGATCCTGACCCCGCAGGCGCTCGACCCGGCGCATCCCTTTCCGTTCATCCCGAACAAGGGCCTGTCGATGATCTTCGACCTGACCCGCGTGTCGGACAAGGCACCGATTCGCGAGCTGGTGATGATCCCGCCGACCATGCCGCGTTTCGTTCGCCTGCCGGGTGAGGGCGCGCGCTATGTCTCGATCGAGACGATCCTGCGTCGTTTCTCGGGGCTGTTGTTTCCGGGGTATGTGGTCAATGGCGCCGCGACCTTCCGCGTGCTGCGCGACAGCGATATCGAGATCGAGGAAGAGGCGGAGGATCTGGTCCGCTATTTCGCCAACGCCATCAAGCGGCGGCGGCGCGGGCGGGTGATCCGGCTGGAGCTGGAGACGGGCATGCCCGACGAGCTGGCCGATGTGCTGCGCGGCGAGTTGGGTGGCGTGGATGCGATCATCACCGAGAGCGGCAATATGCTGGGGATCGGCGATCTCGACACGCTGGTCGACTCGGATCGCCCCGACCTGAAATTTCCGCCTTATGCACCCCGATTTCCCGAGCGGATCCGGGAATTTGCGGGCGACTGCTTTGCCGCGATCAAGGCCAAGGACATCGTCGTCCACCATCCCTATGAAACGTTCGAGGTGGTGATCGCCTTCCTGAAGCAGGCGGCGGCGGACCCGGATGTCGTGGCAATCAAGCAGACGCTCTACCGTGCGGGCAAGCAATCGGCGATCATCAACGCGCTGATCGCGGCGGCCGAGGCGGGCAAGTCGGTGACGGCGATCGTCGAACTGAAGGCGCGCTTCGACGAAGAGCAGAACCTGTATTGGGCCTCCGCCTTGGAGAGGGCGGGCGTGCAGGTCGTCTATGGCTTCATCGACTGGAAGACGCATGCCAAGGTGTCGATGGTCGTGCGGCGCGAGGGCAGCGATTTTCGCACCTACTGCCATTTCGGCACGGGCAATTACCATCCGATCACCGCGCGTATCTATACCGATCTGAGCTTCTTCACCGCCGATCCGCTGCTGGGCCGCGATGCGGCGCAGATGTTCAACTACATCACGGGCTATGTCGAACCCGTGGCCATGAACCGGGTGAGCCTCTCGCCGCGCGACCTGCGCCATAACCTGATGGCGCTGATCGACGCCGAGATCGCGCATGCCCGTGCGGGACGGACCGGCAGCCTGTGGGCGAAGGTCAATTCGCTGGTCGATCCGCAGGTGATCGAGAAGCTGTACGAGGCGAGCGGCGCGGGGGTCGAGATCGACCTGATCGTACGCGGCATCTGCTGCCTGCGCCCTGGCGTGCCGGGCATGTCGGAGAATATCCGGGTCAAGTCGGTCATCGGCCGCTTCCTGGAACATAGCCGCATCTGGGCGTTCGGCGACGGCAAGGCTCTGCCCCATGACGCGGCGAAGGTCTTCATTTCCTCGGCCGACTGGATGCCGCGCAACTTCGACCGGCGTGTCGAATATATGCTGCCGATCCTGAACCCGACCGTCCACGACCAGATCCTGGACCAGGTGATGGTCGCCAATCTGCTCGACAATGAACAGAGTTGGGAACTGGAGCCGGACGGCAGCTATGTCCGCGACCAGCCCGGCGATCGCCCCTTCAACCTGCATCGGTATTTCATGACCAATCCCTCGCTTTCCGGGCGCGGCGCCGCGCTCGACACCAGCAAGGCCGTGCCGACCCTGTCGCTCCGGCGGCAGCGTTGACGAGCGACCGCTGAGACATGGCAGGCACTCGCGCGCCGCGCACGGCGATCATCGATATCGGCTCGAACTCGGTTCGGCTGGTCGTCTATCAGGGACCGCCGCGCCTCCCCGCGATCCTGTTCAACGAAAAGGTGATGGCCGGGCTTGGGCGAGGGCTGGCGGCGACCGGGGCGATCGATCCGGCCTCGCTGGTCAAGGCCCAGGTCGCGCTGGCCCGTTTCGCCAGCCTGGCGCGCGAAATGGGCGTCACCACGCTCCGCACGGTCGCGACGGCGGCGGTGCGCGATGCGGCCAATGGCGGCGAACTGATCGCCTGTGCCGAGTCGCTGGGGCTGGAGGTCGAACTCCTGTCCGGCGAACAGGAGGCCAAGGCGGCGGGGGAGGGGGTTCTCTCCGCCATTCCCGATGCTGACGGGATCGTCGGTGATCTGGGCGGCGGCAGCCTGGAACTCGTTCGCGTCCGCGAGGGCGGCGTCGAGGATCGGGTGTCCTTTCCGCTGGGCGTGCTGCGCATTCCTGCGCTGCGTGAGAAGGGCAGCAAGGCGTTCGAGCGGCATATCGGTCGCCTGATCGATGACGCGGGCTGGGAAGGGCGTGGGCGTGGCCTGCCTTTCTACCTTGTCGGTGGATCGTGGCGCGCGCTGGCGCGGCTGGACATGACGCTGGCCGATTATCCGTTGCCCATCATCCATCATTACGAACTGACGCCGCTGGACATTTTGCGCCTGTCGCGGACGATCCCGCATCTCAGCAAGGCCCGCCTGCGCGAGGTGAAGGGACTGTCGTCCAGCCGCGCCGCGACGCTGGCCGATGCGACCGCGCTGCTCAGCGTGCTGCTCAAGCATCTGGGTAGCAGCACGACCGTGGTGTCCGCCTTCGGCCTTCGCGAAGGTCTTCTCTATGGCGGGCTGGATGCGAAGACCCGCGCGCTCGATCCGTTGATCGTCGCCGCGCGCGAGGAAGGGCGGTTGCTCGGTCGATTCCCCGAACATGGCGATCTGCTGGAAAGCTGGATCGCGCCGCTGTTCGCCGGGGAAGCGGCAGCGGAAGCACGGCTGCGTCACGCGGCTTGCCTGCTCGCCGATGTCGGCTGGCGGGCGAACCCGGAATTCCGCGCCGAGCGTGGTGTCGAGATCGCGCTGCACGGCAATTGGGTCGGCATCGATGCGGAGGCGCGGGCGATGCTGGCGCAGGCGCTCCATACCAGTCTGGGCGGTGGTCTGGACGTGCCGTCGCCGCTCGCCGAACTGGCCAGCCCCGCGCAGTTGAAGCTCGCGACGAGCTGGGGCCTGGCGATCCGGCTGGGCCAGCGATTGAGCGGCGGACTGGCCGGGCCGCTGGAGCGGACGGGCCTGGTTCTGGACGACAGCCGCCTGGGTCTGGAGATGCTGGAGGCCGACCGGGGCTTTTATGGCGAGGCGGTCGAGCGCCGCCATGCGACGCTGGCGACCGCGCTGGGCAAGACGCCGGTCCGGCTCAGCCGCACTTGAGGCGAGCGACCCGGCCGTCCGCATCCGTTTCGATGTTCAGCCGGTCGGGTCGATAATCCATCGTCACCGCATCGCCCGGCGCGATGACCCGCAGATTTTGCGTGCCGGCGCGCTTCTGGGTCGGCGCGCGGAGCGCCTCGGTCCAGTGCTTGCCGATTAGGTTGGCCACCTTGGTATCGCCGCATCCAGACATATCGGGCAGCCCTGCGACCTCAGGCGTCGTCGTGCAGGCCGCGAGCGGCAGTAAAACGAAGAGAGCCGCCGCGCGTATCATGCTTCGTCCTCGGCGGTGCGAACCATCTTCAACTTGCCGCCCTTCACGATAAAGCCGGTGCGCCCCTCGACCAGATCGAGTGCGTCGCGGCCGAACTGCTCGAACCGCCAGCCGTCGAGCACCGACAGGCCGGAGCGCACACCGGCGGCCAGCATCTCCAGATCGTCGGCACGGGCCAGCAGACGGGGTGCCACGTCGATGTCGCGCGCCCGGATTTTCAGCAGCAGCTTGAGGAGATCGGCGACCAGCGCACCCTCACGACCCATGCCCGGCTTGCGATCGTCGCGCGCGGGCAGTTCGTCGGCGCCCAGCGGTTCGGCACCGTCCAGCGCATCCATCAGGCGCGCACCGATGTCATTGCCCGCCCAGGTCGCCGACAGGCCGCGCACCTTGGCGAGGTCGGCCTGCTTGCGCGGCGGATGCCCGGCGAGGTCGGCCAGCGTCTCGTCCTTGACGATACGGCCGCGCGGCAGGTCCTTGGCTTGCGCCTCCAGCTCGCGCCAGCGGGCCAGCGCCTTCAGGCGGCCGAGCATGTCGGGCTTGCGGCCCGAGACGCGGACACGCTTCCACGCCACGTCAGGGTCGTTGGCATAGTGCGCCGGGTCGGCCAGCCGCTCCATTTCCTGGTCCAGCCACGCGCCGCGCCCGGTCTTGCGCAGACGCTCCAGCATCTTGGGGAAGATCGCCGCCAGATGGGTGACGTCGCCGATGGCGTAATCGACCTGGCGCTGGTCGAGCGGGCGGCGTGACCAGTCCGTGAAGCGCGCACCCTTGTCGACCGAAATGCCCAGCCAGCTATCGACCAGATTGGAATAACCGATCTGTTCGCCCTGACCCAGCGCCATCGCCGCGATCTGGGTATCGAACAGCGGATGCGGGGTCTTGCCGGTCAGGTTGTAGATGATCTCGATATCCTGCCCACCGGCATGGAAGACCTTCAGCACCTGGTCATTGTTGACCAGCAGGTCGAGCAGCGGGGTCATGTCCAGCCCCGGCGCCTTGGGATCGATCGCGGCGGCCTCTTGCGTGTCGGCGATCTGGATCAGGCAGAGTTCTGGCCAATAGGTGCTTTCGCGCATGAACTCGGTATCGACCATCACATAGTCGGCCTGGGAGAGGCGGGCGCAGAGATTGGCGAGCGTGGCGCTGTCGGTAATCAACGGATGAACGTGCATCGCATGCACATAGCCCGGCTCACGCGGGTTGACAAAGAGGAACGCGAGAGAAGCCCGTTCGGGCACATTAGGATTGACAAAAACCAGTAGGGCGGGGAAGCGGCAGCACTTTCCCCAGACGTACAGAGAATGTCCGCCATGCACGCCTATCGTACCCACACCTGCGCCGCGCTGACTGCTGAGGCGGTCGGCGAGACGGTTCGCCTGTCCGGCTGGGTCCATCGCAAGCGCGATCATGGCGGCGTGCTGTTCGTCGATCTGCGCGACCATTACGGCATCACCCAGATCGTCGCCGACAGCGACACCCCCGCGCTTGCCATCCTGGAAAGCGTCCGGGTCGAGTCGGTCGTGACCATCGACGGCGTGGTGAAGGCGCGCTCGGCGGGCACCGTCAACGCCAACCTGGCGACCGGCGAGATCGAGGTGTTCGCACGCGGCGCGACCGTGTTGTCGGCGGCCGAGGAACTGCCGATGCCGGTGGCGGGCGAGCAGGAATATCCTGAGGACATCCGCCTGCGCTACCGCTTCCTCGACCTGCGTCGCGAGACGCTGCACGCCAACATCGTCCGCCGGACCCAGGTGATCTCCGACATGCGTCGCCGCATGGAGGCAGGCGGCTTCACCGAATATTCGACCCCGATCCTGACCGCATCGTCGCCCGAGGGCGCGCGCGACTTCCTGGTGCCCAGCCGTATCCATCCGGGCAAGTTCTACGCACTGCCCCAGGCGCCGCAGCAGTATAAGCAGCTGCTGATGGTCGCGGGTTTCGACCGTTACTTCCAGATCGCGCCCTGCTTTCGCGACGAGGACCCGCGCGCCGACCGTCTGCCGGGCGAGTTCTACCAGCTCGACCTGGAGATGAGCTTCGTCACCCAGGAAGAGGTGTGGGAGACGATGGAGCCGGTGATCGGCGGCATCTTCGAAAAGTTCGCCGATGGCCGCACCGTCACCCCGATCGGCCAGTTCCCGCGCATCCCATATTCGGAGTCGATGCTGAAGTACGGCAACGACAAGCCCGATCTGCGCAACCCGCTGATCATCACCGATGTCTCCGAGCATTTCACGACTTCGGGCTTCGGCCTGTTCGAGAAGATCGTCGGTTCGGGCGGCGTCGTCCGCGCGATCCCCGCGCCCAAGACCGCGGAGAAGAGCCGCAAGTTCTTCGACGAGATGAACGAGTGGGCGCGCGCCGAGGGGCATGCGGGCCTGGGCTATGTCACCCGCAAGGGCGGCGAGTTCGGCGGTCCGATCGCCAAGAACCATGGCACCGAGGGCATGGAGGCGATCTACGCCGCGCTTGGCCTCGGTCCCGATGACGGCCTGTTCTTCGCGGCGGGCAAGGTCGAGGCGGCGGCCAAGCTGGCAGGGCTCGCGCGTACCCGCGTGGCCGAACAGCTCGGCCTGATCGAGGAAGGCGCGTTCCGCCTGTGCTGGATCGTCGACTTCCCCTTCTACGAGTGGGACGAGGACGAGAAGAAGGTCGAATTCGCGCACAACCCCTTCTCGATGCCGCAGGGTGGCATGGAGGCGCTGAACTCCGCCGATCCGTTGTCGCTGAAGGCCTATCAGTATGACCTGGTCTGCAACGGCTTCGAAATTGCGTCGGGTTCGATCCGCAACCAGTCGCCCGAGTTGATGGTCGCGGCGTTCGAGAAGGTCGGCCTGTCCAAGGCGGATGTCGAGGAGCGTTTTGGCGGCCTCTACCGCGCCTTCCAATATGGCGCACCGCCGCATGGTGGCATGGCCGCCGGTGTCGATCGCATCGTCATGCTGATCTGCGGTGCGCAGAACCTGCGCGAAATCTCGCTGTTCCCGATGAACCAGCGTGCCGAAGACCTGTTGATGGGCGCGCCCAGCCTGCCCAGCAACAAGCAGATGCGCGAGCTGTCGCTGCGCTCGACGGCAGAAGCGAAGAAGGATGTCGATCAGGTCGTCGCTTCGGCCGGCTGATCTCAAATGACGGGGTAAGAAAAAGGGCGGGCGCCGGATGCGGCGTCCGCCCTTGTTTTTGTCTCGGGTCCGGGTCCCGGACCGAGTTTCTTAGGCCGCAGTCAGTGCCGGGGCGGCGGGCTTGAACTCGCCGCTTTCGTCCATCAGGTGCAGCACGCCGTCGGCGATCGCGAAATACGCGCCGCGCAGCGTCAGCTTGCCCGCGTCCTCACGCTTGGTGACGAAGGGGAAAGTACGCAGGTTCGCGATGGAGGTACGGACCGATTCCAGCTCCATCTCGCGCATCGCATTGGCATCGGCACCGTCGCCATGCTTGGCGATAACCTTCTCGCGAGCGCCGTCGAGCAGGCTCACCCAGTCGGAGACAAAACCGCCTTCACCCTGGGGAGCATGGGCGAAACCCTGGGTCAGCGCCGCCTTGCAGCCGCCGCAAGCGCCGTGGCCCATGATGACGACATCGGTCACTTCCAGCTGCGTCACCGCGAATTCCAGCGCGGCCGACACGCCGTGATGGCCGCCGCCCGTCTCGAACGGGGGAACGAGGTTGGCGACGTTACGCACGACGAAGATTTCGCCGGGCAGGGTGTCGAAAATCTGCGCCGGATCGACGCGGCTGTCCGAGCAGGCGATGACCATCACCTTGGGGCTCTGGCCTTCCTTCAACTCGGCCCAGCGGTCGCGCTGGCGACGCCAATCGGAGGTCCGAAAGCGCTGATAGCCATCCACGAGGTCGTTAAAGTCGGTCATTGCTCTCTCTTATCCAGATAAGGAAACGATGCTGTAGCAGGCGAACCCGAGCATGGCCGTTTCGGTTCCATATCAAAATGTGTCTGTCCAGAGATATGCTGGCTGTGTTCGTGGGCATTGTGTCGGGCGGGCAGCATCGCTATTTCGCGGGCATGAACGAGTTGACACCGTTGGCCGCGCCGGTGCGCGCGCGCAAGCCGGACTGGATCCGCGTCAAGGCCCCGACGAGCGCCGGTTTCGCCGCGACCCGCGAGCTGATGCGTGCCAAGAGCCTGACGACCGTGTGCGAAGAAGCGGCGTGCCCCAACATCGGGGAATGCTGGTCGAAGAAGCACGCGACCGTCATGATCCTGGGCGATACCTGCACCCGCGCCTGCGCCTTCTGCAACGTGAAGACGGGCATGCCGCGCAAGGTCGATGCGATGGAGCCGCAGAATGTGGCGGACGCCGCCGCGCAGATGGGGCTGAAGCATATCGTCGTCACCTCGGTCGATCGGGACGACCTGCCCGATGGCGGCGCGTCGCAGTTCGTGAAGGTGATCCAGGCGCTGCGCCGCACGACGCCCGATACGACGATCGAGATCCTGACCCCCGATTTCCGGAACAAGGCGCAGGCCGCGATCGAGTCGATCGTCGAGGCACGGCCGGACGTCTACAACCATAATCTGGAAACGGTCCCACGCCTCTATCCGACGATCCGGCCGGGCGCGCGCTATTATGCGTCGCTGCGCCTGCTGGAGAGCGTGAAGCGCCATGATCCGTCGATCTTCACCAAGTCGGGCGTGATGCTTGGCCTGGGCGAGGAGCGGCTGGAGGTCCATCAGGTGATGGACGACATGCGTTCGGCCGATATCGATTTCCTGACCATGGGCCAGTATCTCCAGCCGACGCCGCGCCACGCCAAGGTTGCCGAGTTCGTGACACCCAAGGCGTTCGACGCCTATGCCGCGATCGCGCGGGCCAAGGGCTTCCTGCTGGTCGCCAGTTCGCCGCTGACCCGGTCCAGCTATCACGCGGGCGACGATTTCGAGCGGATGCGCGCCGCGCGCGAGGCGAAGCTCGCAAGCGCGCGCTGATGCCCAAGCATAGCGAGACGCGGCATCTGCCCTATACGCCGGAGCAGATGTTCGACCTGGTCGCCGACGTGGCGCGCTATCCGGAATTCCTGCCCTGGGTTTCGGCAATGCGTGTCCGTTCGGACACGCCGACCGAAACGGTGGCCGACATGATCGTCGGGTTCAAGGGGCTGCGCGAGACCTTCACCAGCCGCGTGACCAAGGATCGGCCCGGTGCGATCGACGTCGAATATCTCGACGGGCCGCTCAAATATCTGCGCAACAACTGGCGTTTCCGGCCCGAGGAACAGGGCTGCGCGGTCGATTTCACCGTCGACTTCGCATTTAAGAACCGCGTGTTCGAAATGCTGGCCGGGCAGGTGTTCGGCACCGCGCTGCGCCGCATGATCGGCGCATTCGAGGACCGCGCCGCGAGGCTTTACGGCAGCAGCAGCTCCAGCGCCAGCAGCGCCGCCTGAAGCCGGATCGCGCCGCGACCGATATCGCCGAATTCGTGACGTTCGGCCTTCATTTCGTCAGGGTCGCCGCCGCGTAGGGCGCGGGCGAACACGACGGTGCCGACCGGCTTCTTGGCCGTGCCGCCGCCGGGGCCTGCGACACCGGTAATGGCGACGGCGACGTCCGCCTCGGTCGCGGCCAGGGCGCCCCGTGCCATGCCCCAGGCGGTCGCCGTCGACACCGCGCCGAACGTCTCGATGACTTCGGGGTTGACGTTCAGCAGCGCGATCTTGGCCTGGTTCGAATAGGTGACGAAGCCCGCCTCGACCACATCCGACGAACCGGGGATTTCGGTCAGGGCCGCCGAAACCAGCCCGCCGGTGCAGCTCTCGGCCACGGTGACACGCCGACCGGCCGCACGATTGGCGATGACCACCCGTTCGGCCAGTTCGACCAGTTCGCGGGGAAGAAGCACGTCCATCAGCGATTTCCGTTGGTGCAGAGTGGAAGGTCGGGCACGGCAACCTGCCGTCCGCGCGCCTTTTCGGTCTTCAGATATTGCAGCGCGGTCACGACGACCGACGCCATGTTGCGCGGCGGCAGGGGAGCCAACTGGGTCACGAGCCTGTCGATCGTCCCGCAATCCTCCAGTCCGATGCGCCCCACGATGAAGGGCACGAGCAGTGACGTCAGCAGCGGTCGGGCATAATCCGACTGAAGCAGCGTATCGATCGCCGGATCGGACAGCTTGACGATGGCGGCGCGAGCCGTCGGCCACGCCTGGTCTGCCGCGCCTTCATATTTCGAGATCAGCGTGCCATTGCCCCGGATCAGGCTGCTCGCGGGTAGTCGTGCGCCGCAGACCCGTCCCGTCTCGTGCAATATGTCGGGCATGGCGACCAGCGTCATCGCTTCCGCCTCGGGCGCGGTGATGCAGGCCCGCTGGGCCGTCGCCATCTCCGGCGCGGCCAGTGCGGCGAGTGCGACGATCAGACCCAGCCGTTTCATGCCTCTGCCCCGCCCGGCAGGCGGACGGTCGCCACTGCCTGGGTCGCGATGCCCTCGCCACGCCCGGTAAAGCCCAGACGCTCGGTCGTCGTGGCCTTCAGGCTGACCCGGCTCTGGGCGATGTTCAGCAGACCCGCGATCCGCTCGACCATGGCGGCGCGGTGCGGGCCGATCTTGGGTGCTTCGCAGATGATGGTCAGGTCGACGAAATCGATCCGGCCGCCCTGGTCGGCGATCAGCTTGGCCGCGTGCTGCAGGAACTGGCCCGACTCGGCACCCTTCCACTGCGGATCGCTGGGGGGGAAGTGGGTGCCGATATCGCCTGCCGCGATCGTGCCCAGCAGTGCATCGGTCAGCGCGTGGAGCGCGACGTCCGCATCGCTATGACCCGACAACCCCTGCTGGTGCGGGATCAGCACGCCGCCGAGCCACAATTCCTCGCCATCCTCCAGCCGGTGGACGTCATAGCCCATCGCGGTCCGGGTTTCCCAGGTCAGGCGCATATCGGCGCCGGTCATGTCGTCGGGATAAGTGATTTTCTCGAGCATGGGATCGCCCTGCACCAAAGCGACGCGCCCGCCAAGCCGTCGCACCATCTGTGCGTCGTCCGTCGCTTCCGCTTCGGCGGGCCAGGCGGCGTGGGCGGCGATCACGGCTTGCAGTTGGAAACCCTGGGGGGTCTGGACGCGGACCAACCCGTCGCGGGGGACGATCTCGCCCAAGGCATCGTCCAGCGATCTGGCGAGCGTGTCGGCAACGGGCAGGACAGGTATCGCGCCATCGGCGGACTCGAGCCCCGCCAGCACGCGGTCGATGACGTCTGCCGACAGGAACGGACGCGCGGCGTCATGGATCAGCACCCGCGTCACGCCGTTCAACGCGAGGTGACGAAGCCCGCGCGCTACCGATTCCCGCCGACTGGCGCCGCCCGCCTCCACCCACGCGCCGGGTAGGATCGACTGGGCACGATCCATCTGCCCCTCCGCGACCACCGTCAGGACGGTGTCGACGGCAGGGTGCGAGGCGAAGGCGGCGTGGCTCCAGGCAAGCATCGGCCGTCCACCGAGTTCGCGAAACTGCTTCGGCATGCCGCCACCCATGCGGGAACCCCCGCCCGCCGCGACGATCAGTGCCGCGATCTTTCCATCCTGGCTCATGTCGTCCGCCTAGCGGCTTTTGACGGCGCTCGCCAATCTTGCCATGTTGGCCCCATTCCCGTATGGGGGCTGCTTAATTTTCAGGCAGTATGATGCGTAACCTCGCTCCCATCCAGGTCGGTCCGGTGACGATCGACAGCCCCGTCGTGCTGGCACCGATGACCGGCGTCACCGACATGCCCTTCCGCACGCTCGTCCGCCGCTATGGCTCGGGTCTCAACGTCACCGAGATGATCGCCAGCCAGGCCGCGATCCGCGAAACGCGCCAGTCGATCCAGAAGGCCGCATGGCATCCGCTGGAAGAGCCGGTGTCGATGCAGCTGGTCGGCTGCACCCCGTATGAGATGGGCGAGGCTGCCAAGTTGAACGCCGATCGCGGCGCCGCGATCATCGACATCAATATGGGCTGCCCGGTACGCAAGGTCGTCAACGGCGACGCAGGTTCGGCGCTGATGCGCGACCTGAAGCTGGCTTCGGCGATCATCGAGGCGACCGTCAAGGCGGTCGATGTCCCCGTCACGCTGAAGATGCGGATGGGCTGGTGCCATGACAGCCTGAACGCGCCCGAGCTGTCTCGCATCGCCGAGGATATCGGGGTCAAGATGATCACCGTCCATGGCCGCACCCGCAACCAGATGTACAAGGGCAGCGCCGACTGGGCGTTCATCCGCAACGTCAAGGATGCGGTGTCGATCCCCGTCATCGCCAATGGCGATATCTGCTCGATCGACGATGCCGACAAGGCGCTCGACCAGTCGGGGGCGGACGGCATCATGATCGGGCGCGGCGCCTATGGCCGTCCTTGGCTGCTGGGTCAGGTGATGCACTGGTTCGCCACCGGCGAACGCCAGGACGACCCGAGGCTCGACGAACAATATCGTGCCGTTACCGAGCATTATGACGCGATGCTCGACCATTATGGCACCGAGACGGGCGTCAACATGGCCCGCAAGCATATCGGCTGGTACACGCGTGGCCTGCACGGGTCGGCCGAGTTCCGCAACACGGTGAACCACGAGGCCAGCGCCGAGCGGGTCAAGGCGATGCTGTACGATTTCTACATGCCGCAGATCGAGCTTGCAGCGGCTGCCTGACACGGCGGGCCACGGTCGGCCCGGCTTCGGCGCGTTGTTCGCCGCGCTGCCGGTCGCTGTGGTCGTGGTCGATCCCGACGATCGCATCGCCCATGCCAATGGACTGGCCGAGCAACTGCTCAACCTGTCCGAGCGGTTGATGATCGGGCAGCCGCTCGCCGCGATCCTGCCGCCGCCCGATGCGCCACGCAGCCGCGACGGGCATGGCTTTGCCGTCTATGACACTGTGATCGCCATACCGCACGGGCCGAAAATCCGCGTCGATTTCGTCGAGGCGCAAATCCCGGATTATCCCGGCTGGCGTGCCATCACCTTGCATAGTGCCGCCCCTTCACGGCGACTGGCCCATGCGTCCGATCGCAGCGCAGGCGCGCGGGCGGCGGTCGGTGCTGCCGCGATGCTGGCCCATGAGATCAAGAACCCGCTGTCGGGCATCCGGGGTGCGGCGCAGTTGCTGAATGGCGGCGAGCTGACCACGCTCATCACGACCGAGGTGGACCGCATCGCCGCGCTGATCGACCGGATGCAGGATTTCAGCGATACCCGGCCGCTGCCGCTGGCGTCGGAGAATATCTATCCGCTGCTCGGCCACGCCCGCGGCGTTGCGCTGGCGGGCTTTGCGCGGGGCATTCCCATCGAGGAGCGGTTCGACCCCTCGCTGCCTCCGGCCCGGATCAATCGCGACGCGCTGCTCCAGATCGTCATCAACTTGCTGAAAAATGCTCGCGAGGCCGTTCGTGCGGTTCGCAACCCGCACATCGTCCTGACCACCGCTTATCGCCATGGCATGTCGGTCAGCACAGGGGAGGGGCGGCCCCGTCTGCCGCTGCCGATCGAGATCTGCGTGATCGACAATGGCCCCGGCGCGCCCGCCGATATCGTAGACCATCTGTTCGACCCGTTCGTGTCGGGGCGGCGCGAAGGGCAGGGGCTGGGCCTCGCGCTCGTCGACAAGCTCGTCCGCGACATGAGCGGGATCATCCAATATGCGAGGGAGGGTACGCCGGAAATGACGGTCCTCCGCCTGCTTCTGCCGAGAGCCCATCCATGAGCCGCCCATCATGAGCCACGTCCTCGTCGTCGATGACGACGCCGCCATCCGTACCGTCGTCGGTCAGGCCCTGCGGCGGGCCGGGCATGAGGTGACGGCGGTCGAGACGCTGGCGCGGCTGGACCGGATCCTTGCGGGTGGCGCGCCGGACGTGCTGGTCACGGACGTGATCCTGCCGGACGGCGACGGGATCGATCATATCCGGGGCGTCGCCGAGCGGTTTCCCGCCCTGCCGATCATCATTCTATCGGCGCAGAACACCCTGACCACCGCAGTCCGCGCAGCCGAAGTGGGCGCATATGAGTATCTGCCCAAACCCTTCGATCTCGACGCGTTGACCCATGCTGTCGCGGGCGCGCTTGCCCGACGCGGTGTGCTGGTCGAGGACGGGCTGGGTGAGGATGACCGCGCGCTGCCGCTGATCGGCCGGTCACAGGCCATGCAGGGCGTGTACCGTGTGATCGCCCGCGTCGTGTCGACCGATCTGACCGTCCTCGTCTCGGGCGAATCGGGGACCGGCAAGGAACTGGTCGCCCGGGCGATCCACGACCTTGGTCCCCGCCGCGCCGCGCCCTTCGTCGCGCTCAACATGGCCGCGATCCCGCGCGAGCTTATCGAGGCCGAGCTGTTCGGTCACGAACGCGGTGCCTTTACCGGCGCGGCCCAGCGCAACGCGGGCCGGTTCGAGCAGGCGGCGGGCGGTACGCTGTTCCTCGACGAGATCGGCGACATGCCGATGGAGGCGCAGACCCGCCTGCTGCGCGTCCTGCAATCGGGGGAGTTCACGACGGTCGGCGGCGCACGGACGATCCGCACCGATGTCCGCATCGTGGCGGCGACCAACCGTGACCTCAGCCAGCAGGTCGCCTCGGGCCAGTTCCGCGAGGATCTGTTCTACCGCCTGAACGTCGTGCCGATCGCCTTGCCGGCGCTTCGCGAACGGCGGCAGGATATTCCGCTGCTCGCCCGGCACTTCCTGGAGAATGCCGCGCTCCAGGGCCTGCCCAAGCGCCGGATCGATACCCATGCGCTCGACGTGCTGGTCACCCATGACTGGCCGGGCAATGTCCGAGAGCTGGAGAATATGATGCGTCGTCTCGCCGTGCTCGCGCGCGACGAGGTGATCGATGCTGAGGCGGTGCGGACCATATTGGGCGAGGCGCGGTCGGCCTCTGGATCGGTCGGAGCCGGGGCCGCCGATGGCGACCTGTCGGCGGCGGTGCGCGCCTATATCGCGCGGCTTGCCATGGCGCATCCGACTTCGCTGGATGACGGCACGCTTTATGACCGGATCATCGGCGAGGTCGAACGCCCCTTGATCGAGGCGATGCTGGCACGCCATGGCGGCAACCAGCTTCGCGCCGCCCGCGCCATGGGGATCAATCGCAATACCCTGCGCAAGCGGCTTGATACGCTCAACATCCCGGTCAACGGCGATGACGAAGGCGGCGAGGCCTTGACATAATTTTCACGAATTGTGGCTTGCAGGACACGCTTCACGTTGTACGGTTGCAACGATGTTGGCGTCCGTGAAGACCGCTGAACCTGCCGAAGGGCCGCGCTCTCGCTTCGCGGTCACTCCGGTCATGGAGGTCGCGGTCATTCTGGGGGCGGTCGCGGTGGCGGTCGGCACCTATGTCTATATCGACAGTCGCCATGATGCGCAGGGCCTGATCGCCCCGCCGGTGATGGCGGGCTTGCTGGCGCTCAATCTGGTGCCCGGTGTGCTGCTGCTGATGCTGCTCGGTCGGCGGGTGGCGATGCGGCGGGCGGCCCAGTCGCCGGTCGGCGGTGGTGGACGGCTTCATGTCCGATTGGTGGCACTGTTCTCGCTGACGGCGAGCATTCCGATCCTGTTGACCGTCGTCACCGCTTCCGTCCTGTTCCAGTCCTCGGCCGAATTCTGGATTTCCGACCGCGCGCGCCAGGCCTTCGGCGACGCGATGGATATCGCCCGCCAGTCCCAGCAGCAGATCATCAAGCGCTGGGTCGATACCGGGCGGGCCATGTCGCAGGATCTCGGCCGCAACCTGCCCGCGCTGCGCGAGAACCGGCGCGATTTCCATGACTATCTCGTCCAGCAGACGGTCGTGCGCGACACGGTGGAGTCGGTCCTCTTCTCCTACGACCCCAAGCAGGGCTTCAAATTCTACGACTTCTTCAACCAGCCTTCGGACACGACCTTTCGCGAGCTGGTGACGCCGGAAATGATCCAGCAGGCGAGCAAGCTGAGCCGTCCCGAGGTCGGCATCAATGAGCAGCGCGTCTGGGTGGTCACCCCTCTTCCCGAGGGCAATGGCCTGATGCTTTATATCGGCACGCCGGTGAATGCCGAATTCCTGAGCAAGCAGCATTTCGCCGCCGAGGATGTCTTCGACGATTATCGCGCGCTCCAGGGGCGTGCCCGGTCGCTCCAGCTGAAGTTCAACCTCGTCCTGTTCGCGATCGCCTTGCTGATCGTGGGCATCGCAGTCTGGATCGCCCTGGCGGTGGCGGATCGCCTCGTCCGTCCCGTGGGCGAGCTGGTCGACGCCGCGCGGCGGATCGCGGGCGGTGACCTGACCGCACGCGTGCCCGATCCCAGGACCCGTGACGAGGTCGGGACGCTCGCCAACGCCTTCAACCAGATGACCGGCCAGCTGGAGCGCCAGAATACCGAGCTGGTGACGGCCAACGCCCAGCTCAACAACCGGCGCGCGCTGATCGAGGCGGTGATGGCGGGCGTTTCCGCGGGCGTCGTGGCGATCGGGCGCGATCGGCAGGTGCGGATCGCGAACAATTCGGCCGACATCCTGCTGGGCGCGGACCAGGGTGGATTGGTCGGGCGGAAGTTGGGCGAGGTCGCACCCGAGCTGGACGAGCTGCTCGACCAGGGGCGACGCGAAGCCACGGTGCAGGTGGAGCTGAATGGCGATATGCGCACGCTTGCGGTGCGGATAGCCCAGACCGGCGACGGCCCCATTCTGACCTTTGACGACATAACCCAGCAATTGCTCGACCAGCGCCGCGCCGCCTGGTCGGACGTGGCGCGCCGCATCGCGCATGAGATCAAGAACCCCCTGACCCCGATCCAGCTTGCCGCCGAACGGCTCCAGCGCCGCTATGGCAAGGTCATCGGGCCGGAAGATCCCACCTTCGGCCGCCTGACCGAGACGATCGTCCGCCAGGTCGGCGATCTGCGCCGGATGGTCGACGAGTTTTCATCCTTCGCACGGATGCCCAAGCCCGTGTTCCGCGAAGAGGCGATCGCCGATATCTGTGCCCAGGCGATGTTCCTGCACGAGGTGGCACATCCCGAGGTGCGGTTCCAGCTCGATCAGGAAGAACCCGCTCCCACGCTGGTCTGCGACCGTCGCCAGATGAGCCAGGCGCTGACCAACATCGTCAAGAACGCGGTGGAAGCCATTGAATCCCGGCCCGAAGGCATGGCGGGCGGCGAAGTCGTGATGACGGTTGGCCAGCAGGGTGGCATGGTCACCATCACGGTGACCGACAATGGCATCGGCCTGCCGCCCGAACGCGACCGGATCATCGAGCCCTATATGACGACGCGCGCGCGCGGCACCGGACTGGGCCTCGCCATCGTCAACAAGATCATTGCGGAACATGCCGGCACGATCGGCTTTTCCGACAATCCCGCTGGTGGGACCATCGTTTCGATGATGTTCGACGCCGGTGCTCTGGCGGCGCTGGATCAGGGAGGCGCCGAACCCGAACTGGCTGGGGAGGGCCAGCTCACCGCTTTGACTCGTACCCGGACGTAAAAAGATCATGGCTTTGGACATCCTCGTCGTCGACGACGAACTCGATATCCGCGAACTCGTCGCGGGCGTGCTGGAGGACGAGGGCTATGACGCCCGCGTCGCGGCCGATAGCGACTCCGCGTTGGAGGCGGTGGCGGTGCGACGTCCGTCGCTTGTGCTGCTTGACGTCTGGCTACAGGGCTCCAAGCTCGACGGGCTGGAATTGCTCGACGAGATCAAGCGGCGCGATCCATCGATCCCGGTGCTGGTCATCTCCGGCCATGGCAATCTCGACACGGCCGTCGCCGCGATCCGCAAGGGGGCGGCCGATTTCATCGAAAAGCCGTTCGAGGCCGAACGCCTGCTCCTAATGGTGGCACGCGCGACCGAAACCGAACGGCTGCGCCGGGAAAACGCCTCGCTGCGTGCTTCGGCCGGGCGTGAGACCGATCTGACCGGATCGTCGAGTGCGATAAACGGCATCCGCGCGACCCTGAAGCGCGTGGCCGCGACGGGCAGTCGGGTGCTCATCATGGGGTCCGCGGGTGTCGGCAAGGAAGTCGCCGCGCGCCTGCTCCACGGCTGGAGCAATCGGGCCGAAGCCCCGTTCGTCGTCGTCAGCGCGGCGCGCATGACGCCCGAACGGGTCGAGGAGGAGCTGTTCGGTGTGGAGGAGGGCGGCGATCTGGTCCGCACCGGCCTGCTCGAACAGGCGCATGGCGGCACGCTGTTTCTCGACGAGATCGCCGACATGCCGATCGCGACCCAGGCCCGCATCCTGCGGGTGCTGACCGACCAGAGCTTCACGCGTGTCGGCGGCACCCGCGTCGTCAAGGTCGATGTCCGCGTCGTGTCCGCGACCGCACGCGACCTGACCCAGGAAATCGCCGAAGGACGGTTCCGGGAGGACCTGTATTACCGCCTCAACGTCGTGCCCGTGACCATCCCGTCACTCGCCGAACGGCGTGAGGACATCCCGCCACTGGTCGAGCATTTCATGGCGCATTATGCGACCGAGCGGCGCGTCCGCACCCCGGAGATCGCGCCCGACGCCATGGTGGCGATGCAATCCTATGACTGGCCGGGCAATGTCCGCCAGCTCCGCAATGTCGTCGAACGGACGATCATCCTGGCGCCGGGCGATCGGGTGGGGCGGATCGACCTGGACCTGCTGCCCGCCGAGGTACTGGGTGAGGGGGCCGATATGGGCGGCGGTGGCGCGACCGCGATCATGGGCGCGCCGTTGCGCGAAGCCCGCGAAAGCTGGGAGCGCGAATATCTGCGCGTCCAGATCCGGCGTTTTTCCGGAAATATCTCGCGTACGGCCAGCTTCATCGGGATGGAACGCTCGGCGCTGCACCGGAAGCTGAAGCTGCTGGGCATCAGCGAGACACGCGAGGATTGATCGCCGCCTCTGGACGAATGCCTGCCGAGACCATAAATACCGGATGCGCCCGGCACACGGGCGCAATTCCGACGCCGGGAAACGGCGCTACTCGCGGGCACGGACCCGCCAAGAACAAGGGCTTTCCCATGGCCGACAAATCGGGTTCGCTACAGGACCTGTTTCTGAACGCACTGCGCCGTTCCAAGGCGCCTGTGACCATGTTCCTCGTCAAAGGTGTCAAGCTCCAGGGCATCGTTACCTGGTTCGACAATTTCTCGGTGCTGCTGCGCCGCGATGGCCAGTCGCAGCTGATCTACAAGCACGCCATCTCCACCATCATGCCATCCGGCCCGCTGGACGTCGCGGCGATCGTTGACGGCGTGAACGAACAGCAGCGCAAGAACCCGCTTTTGCAGGAAATCTTCCTGAACGCGGTGCGCAAGTCCGAAGACCCCGTCACCATGTTCCTGATCAACGGCGTTATGCTGCAGGGCCAGATTGCGGGCTTCGACCTGTTCTGCATGTTGCTTCAGCGTGAAGGCATGGCCCAGCTCGTCTACAAGCACGCCGTTTCGACCATTCAGCCGGCCCGGCCGCTGAACCTGGCCGAAGAGCAGGCGGGATCGGTCGAGGATTGAGCACGGGTTTCGATCGCGATCGCGGTGAATTCACGCGCGGCGCCCGCACGGTCATCGTCCTGCCCGACCAGGGCGATGCCGTGCGTGACGCCGAAGCGCGTCTGGATGAAACCGCCGGACTCGCCATGGCGATCGGCCTGGATGTGGTCGAACGCGTGGCGGTCCGCGTCCGCGCCCCCAAGCCCGCCACGCTGATCGGCAGCGGCCAGGTCGGGCAGGTCGCGCAGCAGGTCCGGATGGAAGAAGCCCAGCTGGTCGTCTTTGATGCCTCGCTGACCCCGGTGCAGCAGCGCAACCTTGAAACTGCGCTGGAGGCCAAGGTCATAGACCGGACCGGCCTGATCCTCGAAATCTTCGGCGAGCGCGCCGCTACCGCCGAAGGGCGGTTGCAGGTCGAACTCGCGCATCTCGACTATCAAGCGGGCCGGCTGGTGCGCAGCTGGACCCATCTGGAGCGGCAGCGCGGCGGCTTCGGCTTCCTGGGCGGTCCGGGTGAAACGCAGATCGAGGCCGATCGGCGGATGATCCGCGATCGCATGGCGCGGCTCCGGCGCGAACTGGATCAGGTCAGCCGGACGCGCGGCCTGCATCGCGAACGCCGTCAGCGGGCGCCATGGCCGGTGATCGCGTTGGTCGGCTATACGAACGCCGGAAAGTCAACGCTTTTCAATCGCTTGACTGGCGCTCATGTCATGGCGAAGGATCTTCTCTTCGCCACGCTCGATCCGACCTTGCGCCAGATTTCCTTGCCCGGCATCGACAAGGCGATCCTGTCCGACACGGTGGGCTTCGTTTCCGATCTGCCGACGCAGCTGGTCGCCGCATTCAAGGCGACGCTGGAAGAGGTGGTTTCGGCGGATCTGCTGATTCATGTCCGCGACATTGCGCACCCCGACACCGAGGCGCAGCGCGCGGATGTCGAGGCCGTGCTGACCGAGATCGGTGTCGATCCCGAAACGCCGCGGTTCGAGGCGTGGAACAAGATCGACCTGATCGAGGGGGACACCCGCGAGGATGTGCTGGTCGACGCCGAACGCCGCCCCCATATCGTCGCGGTGTCGGCGATGACGGGGGAGGGCATTGACGACCTGATCGAACAGGTCGCGGCGACGCTGACCGCCGGGCATCGGCGGTACCGCGTCACGCTAGACGCGGGCGACGGGGCGGGTGCCGCCTGGTTGCACGCCCATGGCGAGGTGCTGGATCAGGTGATCGAGGACGACCGGGCGGTCTACGATGTCCGCCTTGCCGAGTCCGACTATGAACGGTTCACCCGTCGCGACGCTTGACGGTCTGCCATAGGGCTTCCTTGGCTTCCAGATCGAGCGCGGGGAATGCGTCGCCCGCCTGTGCTTCCATCGCCCGAAAGCGGCGCTCGAACTTGCCATTGGCATAACGGAGCGCCGCTTCGGCATCCACGCCGCAATGGCGCGCCCAGTTGACGACCGAGAACAGCAAGTCGCCGAATTCCTCCGCCAGCATCTCGGGCGGGGCTTCGGTGATTTCCTGAATCTCTTCGTCGACCTTCGCGCGCGAGCCTTGGGCATCGGGCCAGTCGAAACCGACTCTGGCGGCACGCTTCTGAAGTTTTTCCGCTCGCATCAACGCCGGGAGGCCCAGTGCCACACCGTCCAGCGCACCACCCGCCGCTTTGGCCTTGCGTTCCTCGGCCTTGATCTGTTCCCACAGATGATGGCCACCTTCGGCTTGATCGCCGAAGATATGAGGGTGGCGCCGTTCCATCTTGTCGCTGATCGCCGCGACGACATCGGGAAAGGCGAACTGCCCGTGATCCTCGGCAATCTGTGCATGGAAGACCACTTGCAGGAGGAGATCGCCGAGTTCGTCCTGCAAGTCCGCCATGTCTCCGCGCGCGATGGCATCGGCGACTTCATGCGCTTCCTCGATGGTGTAAGGCGCGATGCTCTCGAAGCTTTGCGCTATATCCCATTCGCAACCGCTCTGCGGATCGCGGAGGCGTTTCATGATGGTCAGCAGACGGTCCAAATCGGCGCTCCTTGTTCCTGCGAATAGGGAAGACATATTTTTGGCCAGATAGAAATGACACCTTCTGGTAGCAGCGGGAGCCGTGCGGAGCCATCCAAGGCATGGACGATGCTCAGCCGCTGCCTGTCTTCCTGTTCCACGGCTCGGCAAGCGAGCGGTCGTTCCGTCGTCTCGCGGTCAAGGGAGTGGCGCGTCTTCCGGTCCTGTCTGGCGCCGAGGTGTGACTATTCGACCCCAGTGGCCTGCTGTCCGGGCAAGCGGGGCATTCCGTTGTGCGATAAGGTCAGCAACGGGAGAAGATGACGTAGATGGCTGGAATGAGTAGTACCGTCAGCAGCGTTGAGGAGGCGAGGCCGAATAGCAGCCAGATCGCAAGTCCCTGGAAGATCGGGTCGGTCAGGATCACGGCGGCACCGATCATGGCCGCCAATGCGATCAGCAGGATCGGCTTGAAGCGGATTGCCCCGGCCTCGATCAAAACCTCGCGCAGCGCTCTGTCGGGGATTCGGCCGTGGCGAATGAAATCGACCAGCAGGATCGAGTTGCGCACGATGATGCCCGCCAGCGCGATGAAGCCGATCATAGAGGTGGCGGTGAACGATGCGCCGAAGATCAGGTGACCGATAACGATACCGATGAGTGTCAGCGGGATCTGCGGAATTGCGCGACGACAAGGACGTAGATGCCGAGCAACGCCGCACCGAACGCGGCCCCCATGTCGCGGAAGGTGACCCAGGTGATCTCCCATTCGCCGTCCCACAGGATCGTCGGTCGCGGTTCATCCTCCGGTCGACCGTGCAGGCGGGTCACCGGCCGGACCAGTCCCTGCGCCGCCCAGTCACGCGCCGCGATCGCGCGATTGATCGCGATGATGCCACAGACCGGAGCCTCGAACGTCCCCGCCAATTCCGCGGTCACCATGTCCGCCGCGCGGCCGTCGCGCCGGAACAGGATCGGACTGCCACGCTCGGGACGCGCATCGATCACCTCGCCCAGTTCGACCAGTCGCCCGACCCCGAATGGGCTGTGTCCGATGGATTTCACCTAAGTCCATAGCTTTACGGCTTTCGTCGATCCGGCCGTGCAGCGGCTTCGTGCGCTGGGTTTATTGGCGCGGCGGCGACTTTTCTTCGTGACAGGCGTTGAGCGGCTGTAAAAGCCGGGAGATTGGGTGATGAGGGGGGTGTTGGTCCGGGGCCTGGGTTGGTTCGTCGCGATTCTCGGCGGCTTCTTCGCGGTGGCGGGCGGTGTGCTCGCATCGATTGGCGGATCGACCTATTATGTCATTGCCGGGATCGCGATGATCGCCAGCGGGGCGTTGATCGGCCGTGACAAACCCCTCGGCCGCTGGCTGTTTGTAGGGATCTGGGTCGGAACGCTCCTGTGGTCGCTTTGGGAGGTCGGCCTTGACGCCCTGCAACTGGTTCCCCGTCTCGTCGCTCCCACCGTATTGCTGGTGCTCGTCCTGCTGACGGGTTGGCGATCCCGATCCTGGCGATCGCGTGCCCATGCCGCGCCCGCAGTCGCCGCGGCGATGCTTGCCCTCGGGGTCGGCGGCGTCATCCTCCACGGCGATCCGATCACCGCACAGGAGGCGCCCCAAGGCGCTGTGCTTCCAGCCGCACCCACGGGCGAGGCCGACGCGGACTGGCGCGATTATGGCGGCACGCTGTCGGGACGGCGCTATTCCGCGCTGGCCGACATCACGCCGGGGAATGTCGCACGGCTGGAGCTTGCCTGGACCCAGCGCACCGGCGACCTGCCGATGGAAGCCGAATCCAAGGAGCATAAGCGCGAATATCACTCCGAAGCGACGCCGATCCACATCGGCGACACGCTTTTCACCTGTACGCCCCATTCCTTCGTGCAGGCGATCGATGCGACCACTGGCAAGACCAAGTGGAGCTGGCACGAGAATGCGAAGATCGAGGGCAATAACTATCTCGTCTGCCGTGGCGTCACCTATTTCGAGGCACCGGCGGGGACTCCATGCCCTCGTCGCATCTTCGCGCCGACGTTCAACGCCCGGTTGGTCGCGCTGGACGCGGACACGGGACGCCTGTGCCCGAGCTTCGCCAGCGGCGGCGCGATCGACCTGCGCGCCAATATGGGCACGTCCAAGCCATCCGACCAAATTGGCACGACGCCACCGGTGGTCGTCAACGGTCGGCTCATCATTGGCGAGCGGATCATCGACAACGTCAACCGCGACATCCCGTCCGGCGTCGTGCGGGCCTATGATCCGGTGTCGGGCGCGCCGGTCTGGGCGTGGGACGTGGGCCGTTCGCCGGACGCGATCGCGCCGCTGCCGGCGGGGCAGACCTACACGCGTGGTACGCCCAACGTCTGGGGCGCGATCACGGCTGATGCGGCCAACGGTCTCGTCTATCTCGGCACGGGCAATGCCTCGCCGGATTATTGGATCGGTTACCGCCGACCGTTCGACGACCGCTTCGGTTCGTCTATCGTCGCGCTGGAGGTGGCAACGGGGAAGTTGCGCTGGACGCGTCAGCTGGTCCACCGCGACATGTGGGACATGGACCTGCCGATCGGTCCGTCGCTGTTCGACTATCGCGCGCCCGATGGCCAAGTGATCCCCGCACTGATCCAGACGACGAAGATGGGGCAGGTCTTCTTTCTCAACCGCCTGACCGGCGCGCCGATCGCCGCGATCACCGAGCGGCCGGTGCGCACCGATGGCGCGACGCCGGGCGTCCGCGTCTCGCCGACGCAGCCCTTCTCGACCGGCATGCCCAGCTTTACGCCGCCTGCGCCAACCGAAGTTGCGACCTGGGGGGCAACGCCGATCGACCAATTGTTTTGCCGCATCGACATACGCCGCGCACAGGGGACAGGTATCTACCAGCCGATGGGGCTGAAGCCGATCATCGGTCATCCGGCGTTCGACGGAGTCACCGACTGGGGCGGCGCGGCTGTCGATCCCGTGCGCGGGATCATGACCGTCAACACGATGGAGATGCCGTTCAAGCTATGGCTGATGCGGCGCGACGATCCACGGGTCGCGCCGATGATGAAGCAGAAGCAGGGCGGCGAGAACGCCATGCAGGCGCAGCTCCAAACCCAGTACAACACGCCCTATGTCGCGGTGGTGAAGGCATGGGTCGGCATCTTCGGCGCTCCGTGCGTCGCGCCGCCCTGGGGGCATTTGACCGCAGTCGACCTCTGCACCCGGCGCGTGCTGTGGAGGAAAGTGCTGGGCACCGCGCGCGACACCGGACTGTTCGGGTCGCACCTGGGCGTGCCGATCAAAACCGGCGTCCCGAATCTGGGTGGATCCATCATCACTGCGGGCGGGCTCGCCTTTATCGGGGCGACGACGGACCAGTATCTGCGCGCTTACGACCTCAATACGGGCAAAGTGGTTTGGAAGGCACGGCTGCCCGCCGGGGCGCAGGCGACGCCGATGACCTATCGCGGTCGGGACGGGCGGCAATATGTCGTCATCACCGCAGGCGGTCATGGCGCGCTGGGCACGCGATACGGGGATTACACGCTCGCCTATGCGTTGCCGAGACGCTGACGAAAGATCGATGCCTTTCGTCGCAATGGGCATTCCTTGTACGATCCCGTCCGCGAGCGATCGTCCCGCGACAGCGGGGCAAATGTGCGATGCGCCGTCAGGTTCGGCGTCGCGTCGCACAGCAGGCCAAGCCGCGTCCGAATGATTGCCGCACCGGCCTTAGCGAACCCTGGCTTGCGGGATTTGTAGCCGCCCGGATATGGCCGATGATGTCATTGATGATGACCTGCTTGGCGCCTTGATCCCCGCGAGAAATTTTGCCGCATATATTGATCACCATATTTTCGAAGATATCGACCAGCGCTTGCATAAAAACGGGGCCAACCACGGCTGTACGGATCGCTGCGCCTCGTCTCGGTTTCCATCGTTTGGATTTCCCCAAGGGCCTGTTTCAACAGGGAATTCATAGTGCCCGCCGCGGGCGTTGCCCATGCGAGTTCCGGTGCAAGGCCATCATCTCCCATCGGGCCGACAGCCGGGGGACGAGGCGTCCGGCCTCGACCGGGTCGGCCGTCTTGCTTACGGGATGGTTGGCGGCGCTTCGCTGGTAGAGATAGGTGGGCGAGGTCACATCCACGTCTTATCCGATCACCGGCGCGGACTTCGACTGCGGGTGGACGACGGCGGTGTGCGCGCAGCCTGATGTTGCAGCCCGGTGTCCCGCCAAGCGCGGCCGGACGCCGGAATAGCGGAAATCTGTGGGTTCAGCGCGGATGTGGAGCGGGTGAAGGGATTCCGTTCCATGATTTTGCCACACTGAAACCCGCAGAAAACTGCGGTTTCTAGATCGTCCGAAAGGCTATGTGCTACAGTTTGGTGCCCAGATCAATGCGCCTTCCCTGCCACGGAGTCAGCAGCCTCAATGGATTGAAGATGCGCGTTTCGCAGCTGAAGAAGCGGAGCAGTCGCGCCGCCTCCTCGATGCACAGGCGCGAATAAGACCGCTCACGCAGCGACCCGTAGAGCAGCAGGTTGCGGGGCGGCGGACCGCCAGCGCCCAGCCCGAGAGCGGGCTGATCGAGCGCATAGCGCCGGCCGAGCGCAGGCAGATGGTCGGGATCGGCAAGGTCGCGGAGAGGCATCAGGCAATCCCAATTCGCAGCGCGAGCGCCGCCAGCGTGATGAGCAGGACAGGCACGGTCAGCGTGACCCCGACCCGGAAATAGTAGCCCCATCCGATGCGCACGCCCTTCTGCCCCAGAACGTGCAGCCACAGCAGCGTCGCGAGCGAGCCGATCGGCGTTAGCTTGGGGCCGAGGTCGCAGCCGATCACGTTGGCGTAGATCATCGCTTCCCTGACGGCCCCGGTCGCGTGCGTTGCGTCGATCGACAGCGCGCCCACCAGAACGGTCGGCATGTTGTTCATCACCGACGACAGGACCGCTGCGATGACGCCCGTGCCCAGCGCAGCGCCCCACACGCCGCCTTGCGCGCTGCTATCGAGCAGCGCCGCCAAATGATTGGTCAACCCCGCGTTCCGTAGGCCATAGACGACCAAGTACATGCCGAGCGAGAAGATGACGACCTGCCACGGGGCGCCGCTCAGCACCTTGGCCGTGGGGATCACGTGGCCCCTCCCTGCGATCACCAGCAGCAGGATCGCGCCGGCAGCGGCCACGGCGCTGACCGGCACGCCGAGCGGTTCGAGCAGGAAGAACCCCGCGAGCAGCAGGGCGAGCACGATCCATCCGGCGCGGAACGTTGCGGCATCGCGGATCGCCTCGCGCGGCGCGCGCAGCGCCCGCACGTCATAGTCTGTCGGTATGTCGCGCCAGAAGAACAGCAGCAGCGCCGCCAGCGTCGCAGCGATCGACACGAGGTCGACCGGCACCATAACGGACGCATAGTCACCGAACCCGACTTGGAAAAAGTCGGCCGACACGATGTTGACGAGGTTCGACACGACCAGCGGCAGGCTGGCGGTGTCGGCAATGAACCCGGCCGCCATGACGAACGCCAGCGTCGCCTTGTCCTCGAACCCCAGCGCCCGCAGCATGGCGATGACAATCGGCGTCAGGATCAGCGCCGCACCGTCATTGGCGAACAGCGCGGACACGCCTGCGCCGAGCAGCACGATCAGGACGAACAGCCGACAACCATGCCCCCCGCCCCAACGGGCGACGTGCAGCGCCGCCCACTCGAAGAACCCGGCTTCATCGAGCAGCAGGCTGATGACGATGATCGCGACGAACGCGGCGGTCGCGTTCCAGACTATGCCCCATACCACCGGCACGTCGGACAGGGTGACGACGCCCGCGAGCAGTGCCACGACCGCCCCGCCCATCGCGCTCCACCCGATCCCGAGGCCCTTGGGTTGCCAGATGACGAGCGCGATCGTCGCGACGAAGATCAGGATGGCAAGAAGCATCAGGTGACGCGCTGGCCCGACGCATCGACCACCTCTTCGCCGTCCTCCTTTGCGAACGCGGCAAGCTGGTCGCTCGGCAGCAGATCGAGGACGGTTTCAGACGGGCGGCACAACTTCACGCCGAGCGGCGAGGCGACCAGCGGCCGGTTGATGAGGATCGGGTGTGCCATCATCGCATCGACCAGCGCATCGTCGGACAGCGACGTGTCGGCCAGGCCCAACTCCGCATAGGGCGTCCCCTTCTCGCGCAGCAGACCGCGGGGCGTCATGCCGGCGCGGTCGATCAGCTCGACCAGCAGCGCACGCGCGGGTGGGGTCTTCAGATACTCGACCACATGCGGCTCGATGCCGGCATTGCGGATCAGCCCAAGGGCGTTGCGCGACGTGCCGCATTCCGGATTGTGATAGATGACGATATCGACAGCCACGGGGCGTTCTTTCAGCAGCAGGGGGCGAGTTCGGCGATGAGCGGCGCACACAGTTCCGCGTTGCCCGCACAGCAATCCTTGACGAGGAACAGCGTCAGCGCCCGCAGGCCGTCGAGGTCGGCGCGGTAGATGATCGACCGGCTATGGCGTTCGGAGCGGACCAGTCCCGCGCGGGCGAGAATACCAAGGTGCGCGGACATGGTGTTCTGCGGGACGTTGAGTTGGCGGGCGATTTCGCCAGCCGCCATCCCGGCGGGTTCGTGGCGCACCAGCAGCCGGAACACATCTAGGCGCGTTGCCTGTGCGAGAGCGCCGAATGCAGCGATTGCCGAATCAGTTTCCATATATCCAGCATAGTGGATTCGTTGCTATTGTCATACTGATGGATCGCTTCGGCCTACCCGATCTTACCCAAGTCAGATTCTGCTAGGAGCAGACTTTCTTCATGCGATTGCCATCGAGTTGGCGGCGTGGACGCGCCAGCCTATAAAGACAGACGATGAGCAGTTCGGCCCCTTCTCAGACCCTGTCTGCGCCCTTGAGCGCCCAGCGGTGTGACGCGATCGGAACACTGCTTGCCGCCGTGTCGCGCATCGTCGGTGCAAGGGCTGACCGCCGTCGCGGCGGCGCCGGTGTATATCGTTGCCTGCAGTCGATCATCGTGACGCTATTTTCGATCGGCATGCTGGTTTGGCTGCGTCTGCAATCGGGCATCCGTCGTATCAGCGCTGCGTTCGACCCACTTGCGCTGCAACGGTCGTTGAATCGTCCGCCCCAACATTGGGCCGCACCATAACCGCCGTCGTCATAAAATCCCGCGCCTGACCGACACGGTCACGGCGCAAGATGACAATGTGCCAGTCGGATTGACCTGTCGAATGCCTTCTCCTGCGAGACCTGCGATATCGCAGGTTTCGCAGGTCTCGCAGGATCAGTCTGGCTCGCAGATGGCGAGTGATATCATGAAGAAGAGCAAGGATTGGCTCCGCCCCAATGTCGTGGCGGGGATGATGGAAGGCTTGGTAAAATCCGGACGGTGGAAGCCGGGTGACAGTATCTTCGAGGCAGCGGTATTGTTGGGCGTCGAGCCCAACGGTGGCTTTTACCGGAATGTGAAGCTCTGGCTAGCGGCCGGTGCCGAGAGGGCCGCTCCGCCGGCTCTCGAAGTCCCGCCTGAAGTCCGCGCGGCGTTTCAGGGGCTGTTCGATCGCTTTACAACGGACGGGACGAAAACCCTGCTCGGCGCCTTCAGCGATACGGTCAACACGATACATCGCGACGCTTCGCTCCGCATCGCGACGGCCGAGGAGCGTCTGAACAGGAGCGAAGCCGAGGTAAAGATGCTGATGGATCGCTGGATCGAAGCTGAGCAGGAACGTGATGCCGCACAATCCCAAAGTGACCAGCTCAAGGCTCAGCTCGATGATGCCCGTCGTCGTGAAGATCGACTGACCGGACGGCTGGAGCAACTTTCTTTCCAATCGGATAAGCCTGCGATCACCAAGAGCGGCGAGGTTGACCTCGGCGCGGGCGACCAGCCTCCAGCTGCGATCGAGAGGAATGACGGGTCGGATGAGGAGCATAATAATCGCGAACCCGTGGCTGACACCGACGCCGCACGTCGAATCTTCAGCGAGCAGCTCGAGACGATCGAAGGGTCGCAGAGTAGCAGGGCCGTATCGACAGACGATGCTGAACCCGATGCGATGCCGATGAGTGAAATCTGGAGCGGCGGCTCCGCTGACGAGCAGGGTAATATGGAAAGCTGACCCAACAGCGCCCGTGCTGCCGCTGGCGGCGTCAGCACGGGTTCCATATGCTCACATCCGCTCGAGATTATAAGCCTGCGTGGTCGTCATCCAATCCACTCGCAACAGGAAATCCACCGCGTTCTTCTTCAAATTCTTTGCTCGGATTATCTTGGCATTGGCGAAGTTGACGATGCAATGTTCAGGCAATTTCACGACGTCTCCGAGGGGTGTCGCCGATTGATAGAGTTTGTTGATAGCGGCTTCGGGCAGGGTATTCCCTTGGATAACTAATTGAGCTCGCCGATTACGCATCTCGTCATACGAAATGCCACCACTCCTCTGATACGTCAGCCAAAATCCACCATGATAGATGATGCTGCCATCAGGAAAATCTCCATCTTCCCAATCTGTATTTTGGCCGGATGATGTGCGGCGAGGCGTGACGCCACGGCCATTTTTCCATCGATCCATCATCATATCGATAGTTAAGCCGTACCGCGCCAGCCACGCGAGGCCCGCTAGCGAAATATATTCCATTCACCTCTCCTTGCTGATTTTTTACGTGCAGCCATTTTGACGGCAGATCTTGCCATCTCGTCCGCGGCCAGTGCCGCGGCACCCCGGATGGCGCGAAAGGTGGATAGAAGCCCGCGCGGCTCCATCGTTTTACTGTGCGCCGGCTGACGCCTCGGATCGGAAGATCTGCGTGTCGGCGTCGATCCACAGACGTTGTGCGTGACGCTTCAGCGCGCGACGCACGGTGGCGAGATCCTGCATGGACAGGCCAAGGTGATCGGCAAGAGCCTGCCCGCGTAGCCCAAGGCCGATCCCGTCGATCAGCGCGGCCTGACGCGGCGAGGCAGCGCTGAGCTGGTCGAGGATGCCCTCGCACACCAGCCGTACGCGTTCGATCTCGATGACCTCGTCGGTCGCCATGACGGTATAGCCGCCCATCGCCATCTGTTCGACCAGGACCTCGACTGGCAGCGACACGACGTCCTCGCCGCGCCGTTCGCGGGCGCGGCGATAGGTCGAGGCGATGCTGCGCATGATGCCCGCCAGGAACCGCTCGCCCGATACGCCTTCGCGACACGTGCGCGTCGTCAGCGCACCGACGATTGCCGTCTGAAGGAGATCGCGCCCTTCCCCAGGATAATCGGCGGCAAATTGGTCGGCGCAGCGGGTGATCGCGGTGCCGGGCGTCATATCGATCCTGACCAGCTCCGCCTTGACTTCGTCGCGCGTAAGCTGGCGGGCGTCCTCGGTAGGAACGAAGGGCTTGGACATGACGGGTCCTACTCCCTCATGCGCCACGACGAGAATTTGCAGACAGGCTGTCCGCGTTTTTCCAGATCGGCGCATGTGGGGGTAGGACCAGCCTTATCATGACGGCGAGGCTAACGCAGGTTGGTGAAGCAACGGTGAAGGGTCAGGCTGCGTCCTGCTTCAGCCACGGTGCCAGGATGACGGCGTCATTGGCGGCCTTGGCATATTGTGCGGCGAAGCGCCGATCCCGATGTGCCTGCAACGCGGTGATGTACCCCCGATCCGGTCGCTGTTCGATGACGCGGCGAAGGATACGATCCTCGACCGCCTCGGCCTCGGCGCGGGGATCGGTCAGCCGCCGCCAGCGGGCCAGCAGAAGCGCGGTCGAGATGACGTCGACCTCGCAGGCGGATGCCACCTCGTCCCACCGCCCTGTCTCGATCAGCCGGGTGACCGCGAAGGGCGGACAGGTGATCTTGCCCGGAATGTCCATTGCGGCGAGCACCTCGGCCAAATGGATCGGCTTGATCTTCATGCCCGCGGTCAGCGCGCGGGCAAGGTCGAGATGCCGCTCCCGGTGGAAGCCACCATGCGCCAGCCAGCCCCAGTTTCGTGGGAGCGACAGGCCATGCCGCATTGCGGCCGCGATCAGCAGCGGGACATCATGCGCGAGGCCCATCCAGGTGCAGAGCTCCGCGTCCGGCGGTGCGTCAGCCAACACTCGCAGCACGCCAGCCACAACACCGCGTTCGTCCCATTCCGGTGCCGAAAGCGTTACGAAGCTCCGTACATCGACACCGCCCTGCAGGTCCTCGACCAGCACCATGATCGACGCGACGCACAGCGTCTGGAACACCCATCGCGGGCACGTCAACGGGTCTTCGCTACGGGTGTAGCCGCGGCGGATCGGTTTGGCGGGCGACGGCGTCCAACGCTCCATCTGCTGGTAGCGCTGATGGGCAGTGTGATCGAGAACGGCGGACTCGATATCGAGCACGATCCAGCTCCGTCGCGGACGGGGCGTTGTGGTCTTCAGGGACATATAAGGTCTCCGGGTCTGGCAGGAATTGGCGGCCACCGACGGGTGGCCGCCGGGTAAGTCAGGCGAAGCGGACGATCGTCTCGTTCGAGGGCTGTGGGCGGGTAACGGCACCGCCGGGGGCGACGGACTGATTATCCGGCAGCAGGTCGCTGCTCCGGGTGGCGACCACCGCCTTGATCCGCGACATCGCCAGCGCGCGCGCCTTGCGGATGGCCTTCGGTCGACCCGACACGCGGATCAGCGACCCCCGTGCGTCGATCGCGAAGTGCTCGTCCGTGGTGGTGCTGACGAGGATCACGGTCGCGCGGTCGTCGGCGGCGAAGGGTACAAGCCGGTCGATGATGTCGACCGTGACCAGATCGCGAAAGGCGACCGTGAAGCCATCCGGTTCCTTAGTGGTGGTGTTCGACCACCCCGAATAGACGAGGTCCTTGTTCAGCACCTGTGCGATGCGACCAAGCTCGGCGCCTACCGGGATGGACATCGTCTGACCCGAGGTAAACGCGATCGCGTCATTCACCGGCTTGAAGGTGGGCCAACCCATCAGCTGTCGCAGCGCGAGCATGAAGTTCTGGTGGCGGACGATCATTTCCATGGGTGCATTCCTTTTCTGGTGACGGCCGCTTCCTGGCCGGAGCATTTTTCCCGTTCCTGACGGTGCTCACCGCACCGCCTTCGATGACCATCAATGGACGGCGCGGAGCCGGTGGCATGCCGACACGGCGACGAGCGTCTCGATCGCCTGGCGCAGCCGGCGTACAGAGCGCGTCCGCCGGAACAGGCGCAGCAGCGCGGTTTCGGCAGCCTGTTCGACCTGCGGCAGTGCCGATGGCGGCAGGCCGAGCTGATGGGCGACGTCCCGCCAGAGAGCGGACAGCACCAGTTCGGCGTCTTCCGGTCGCGGCCTTGGCACGTGGATGACCTCGACCCGCGACAGAAGAGCCGCGGGCAACCGATCAATGCGATTGGCCGTCATCACCCAGTTGATATGCGACAGGTCGATCTCGGCAGCGAGACAGCCGTCGAAGTAGCGGGCGGCGCCGGCGCCCTCCAGCATGCCAAGCAGCGTCGCGACCGGGTCACCCAGATCGCTCGCCATCGCCTTCTCGACCTCGTCGATGACGATCACGGGATTGGCGGTGTTGGTCCACTGCATGACCATCGCCGGCAGGCAGGGCTGCGGATGCCGAAAGCCCCTCGGATTGCCCGCGAGGACCGCATTGCTGTTGACCCCGGCGAAGGACAGCACCGCGTCGCCGCAACCGGACAAGGCGCCCAACCGCCGCGCCAGATACGTCTTGCCCGCGCCCGGCGGTCCGACCAGCAATATGGGGCGCAGCGCCAGCCATGGCCGCCCCGCCCAGAGGCTGAGCGCGGCGCGCTCGGCGATCCGGTCGGCAAACGCCGCCATCCAAGGTGCCTCGGCGCACAGCGTTGAAGCCAGGCGTGCCTCGCCGCTGCTGCCTGCGCGCTCCAGCATCGCGCCGCCGGCGAGCGGCAGCGGCCGGGTGAGCATCGCATACTGCGTGGGGATCGAGGTGCTCCATTCGTTGTCCGCCAGACCGTCCGACGGGATCGAGCGGCAGGGACGGACATGCGGCATGCAATTGACGACCATCATCACGGGCGCACCTCTGCGGACGGTGTCGCCAGCCAATCTTCGGTGGCGGCACGGACCGGGCCAGTGTCCGGCTGGCCGTCCAGCCACAGACGCCATGTGGCCTTGGCACGGGCGGCAAGATGATCTTCGATATCACCGTGATTGCCGGTCCGGTGCGCGTCCGCGAGCGCAGTGGCCGACATCGGCACGAAAGGCAGACCGGCATGGTGGGCGATGGCGTCGAACGATGTTGCGGCCGAACCGCCAAAGGCGTCGGCGACGTCGACCATTCCGTTCTCCAGCGCCGTATGAAGTCCGCGCAACATCCGGGCGGCGGCAACCGCGTTGCGCGCGGTGCCGGCGCATTCGATCAGGGCGGGAACGACGATGTCCTCGGCGCGCCATAGCAGCAGCCGTCCGGGCGGATGGCGTAGGCCTTCGGCCAGCCAGGCGATGGTCTGGGCCGGATCATCGGTGACAGTGCTGCTGTCGGCAACGAGATCGAAGCCCCAGGTGCCGAAGCTGCGGCGCACCGCCAGTGTCGCAGCGCCGATCAGCCGGGTGCGGGCCGGTCGTTGCGCCAGGGCCGGTTGGCGGATGCAGGCGACGGACAGGACGAGGGTGTCGGTGGTCATGACGGGGGTCCTTAAAATGACGACGGCCCGGCCATCTGCGTTGATGGCCGGGCCGTCCGCGAGGCTTGGTGGTGATGGTCGCGGTCAGGCGGCGACGAAGGCCCGCTCATCGGCTTCACGGCGGAGCGTCGCGGTGACGCAGTCCAGCGCGGCACCCACATCAGCGGCGAGCGCCCGTGGGCGCGACCAGCGCATCAGTGGGCAGTCAACGAAGGCGTGGAGATGATGAAGCTCCGGCGTCGCCTCGATCCGTCTCGCAAGCGCTGCCAGCGGTCGCGTCACCAGCGCTTCATCGGCGTGGCGCGCCGCCGTCCAGGCAAACCACAGGGCGAGCGTGGCGACCGCATCCTCCATGACATAGCGACGGATGCGTTCATGCTCGCCCGCCGCGCACAAGGCGGCGACATTGCCGCCGGCCACATCGGTCTTCACGGGGATGCCGATTTGCTCGCACAACGCGGCCAGCCCGACCTTGCGGCCAAAGCTCGCATAGCGGTCGGCGAGATCGAGATGCTCACCGCCATAGCGATGCGCGGCGGCGTGATCGGCGAGCGCTGGCAGGTTCCACAACCGGCAGCGCTGGGCAGCCAGCCGCAGGACCAGGGCATCGAACTGGGTTGAGTTGTAGCCCGTTACGACTTGCGCCTGGGAGAAGCGGTGGTCGGCCGCGCGGATCAGATCGGCCTCGCCGGTCTTGCCGGTTGCGACCAGCGCCTCGATGTCGAACGTCCATTCGCCATTCCGGCGGGACGCGGCGGCAAAGCCGATCGCCACCGGCCGGTGCAGCGGCCAGGGTGGGAACGCCCCATCCGGCATCGCCGGGGCGATCGTCTCGATGTCATAGGCCAGGATGGAGCCCGGTACGCGGGCGTGGCTGGACGGGCGCTGTGAAGAGCGCATAGGTCACCTCATGCTGTAGGAAGCGGGACGATGTCCCGCGGGAACGATCAGCGCGGCGGCGGGGCCGGTTTGCCTTTCACCTTTTCCTCACCATTCCGCTGATCAAGCGGCATGCGGTAACTGTTCCAGAACGGATGAAGCCGCCCGTCCGGCGTGCGGCATTCCTTGTCGGTACGAATGGGCGGGACGTCGCGCAGCCGGGCCGCGACCTTGCGGCGAACGTATTTGGCGATGACGGCCCATTCCTGCTCGGTAATCACCTCGTGATCGCCGCGCACAATGCCTTGGTTGTGCATCGCTGCGACGAAGGGGCCGTAGACCGTGTCGTTCTTCTCGAAATCCGATGCGGCGTCGACCTCGCGGGCACGCTGGCGTTCGGCATCGTCCAGCGCCTTGAGCATCTCCTCGGCCAGCTCGATCGTGACGATATGTCCGAGCGCCTTGCTCAGCGGTTCGCCCAGCGCCCGCATCGCGTTCAGCCGGTCGGTCTGTAACGTCCCACGAATGCTGTCCGGATAGGTCTGAACCCGGAAGGCGTTCACGAGCATTCGGCGGGTACGTTCGCCTTCGCTGGTCTTTGCGCCGCTGGTGGACCGAATGCGGGTCAGCGCGTCGTCGAGTCTGCTCCAGCGGCCATGGAAACGGCGGGCGAGATGCTTAAAGGCGGCGTAGAGTTCGTTCATGATGATGCCCCGACAGTGTCGGTGGTTCTATGTTGGTCGGGCGTTTGCGACAAACGAACGCCCCAGCCCCGATGCGGTCGAAGCCGCATCGGGGCGCCCGAGGACGCCGCGCGTCCGATCCGAGGTGCCCCGCGCCGAGCCCAAACGAGCGTATGCGAGCCAACCGCCCCCGAACACGGGGGTGGCGCAGCAAACGTGATGGCCCGCCACACGTTTGCGGTATTGCGCCTGACATGGATTTGCCCCTTTATCCGTCCGACCATGGGGGTCGGCGGTTCGGGCTCAAAATTGTACCGATTTGGTTGCCTCGAAAATGCTAGATGGTGTTCGCGGAGGCGGCTTTTCGCCCTATTCTGCAAAAATAGGGGATTTTCGGGACAAGGTTTTCCGGCTTGTCCCAAAAATCGGTATTTTGGTTTGACCCAAAATACCGCATTTTACGGATAGACGCAAAATCAATGGTTTATGGACGATTTGGCCATTGATTGCTGGTAGTCGATCGCCCACCGGAATGACCTGATGTCAGAGCGAGGCCTAGGCGAAGCCGGGTTTGTCCCGAAAATCGGCGTAGCTGCAAAAACAGGACTTTCTGAGCCGTTGCAAGGATCGACAGCGAATGGCCCCAAAAACGCCTTGTCCCAAAAATCAGGTATTTTGCGGAAAAGCGGTTTGTCCACAAAATGGGCTATATCCCGGATAATCTCGATTTTTGGGTCAAGAGCCCAGCTTGATACCAGTTCGAGGGGGCAACAGAGGTGTTTGCAGAATGCGGTCGGTTGTCCCGGAATACCACAACCATCCGCGGCGCTAGGAATTTGTTAACGATCCGGCTATAGCCTGAGGCGGCCTGCGAGACTTTCAGTTCCGCGGGCCGGGGCGTCGAAACCCTGCAGTAAAAGCCGGTCGCAAGACCACCAGCGGTCGAAAGACCAACACACGGTCGCAAAGCTCTTTGTGACCGGGTGGCGGACGCGTATGTCCAGGCCACCCGGCTAAAGGCGCCCGCGCCTGTTTTACTGCAGGTTTCGAACATCCGGTCTCCAGAGGGCCGGCACCCCGTCATGCAACGGGGTGCCGCCGGCTGGCGTGCATCCCTTCGAGGGGGATGACATGACGAGATTACGGGGGATCAAGGCAGCGTCAGCAAGCCTGCTGACGCTGATGATTGCGGCCTGCGGCGGCGGTGGCATATCGAGTCCGGGTGACTTGCCGCTTCCGACGCCCACGCCAAGCCCAACGCCTGCGCCGTCACCGAGCCCATCGCCAACACCCGCTCCGTCGCCGACGCCGACGCCGACGCCGACGCCGACGCCGTCACCGCCCCCCACGCCTACGCCAAGCCCGACGCCGACTCCTACTCCTACTCCTACTCCTACTCCCACCCCAACACCGCCCGTGTACTCTGCGCCGGTGCCACCGCCGGCTGGCTACATCATCACGCCGTCCAACCTGCAGCCGACCAGATCGGCTGCGGACACGGCGGAGTTCCGCCGCAACTACGGCGCGAATGAATTCGTGAACGCACTCTATGCGCTGGACAGCGGGCATGATGGCCATGGCGTCACCGTCGCGGTCATCGACGACGGCGTCGTCAACGTGAACGGCGAACTCGATGGCCGCATCGACGCGTCACTTTCGAAGGACTTCGGCTACGTCACCAAGGGCGGGGTCAAGACCAAGCGTGATGTCCTGGGCGACGAACAGTCGGACCACGGAACCGCAGTCGCCAACATCATCGCGGGCAACGCGAACGGGCAAGGCGCGGTCGGCTATGCACCGGGCGCCAGGCTCGCCGTACTGCGCGTTTCGGACTGGGATGAGGACACGAAGACCGAGGTGATCTTCCGCGCCGTGGAGGCACTCGACTATGCGACGGCGCAGAAGATCAAGGTCGTCAGCAGTTCGCTCAACCAGGGCGGTAACAGCACCTGGGGCCAGGCCGTCACCCGCTTCGGCGCGACCGGCGGCCTGATCGTCAATTCCGCTGGCAATAACGCGGCGGCCAATCCTGCGGATGCCGCCGCCATTGACGCATCCAACGTCAACGCGATCATCTTCGTCGGCGCGCTGAGCCCCAACATCCAAGCCTACACCATCGAGTCCTATTCGAACCGCGCCGGGACCATGAAGGACCGATATGTGGTAGCCGTCGGCACCAACGTGACGACCCTGGTCAACGGCACCGTGGGGCTGTTCAGCGGCACCAGTTCGGCGACGCCGACGGTCGCCGCACTCGCGGCCGACATCCTGTCGAAATGGCCGCAACTGACCGGCCAGCAGGCGGGCCAGGTGATCCTCACGACCGCGAAGGACATTGGCGATCCCGGCGTGGACGACGTGTTCGGCCACGGACTGGTCGACTTCAAGGCCGCGCTGGCACCGGTCAATCCGACACTGTCGACCGGCGCGACGCAGACGGCGGTGCGGTCCTCGGTGATGGCGGTGCCAACGCCGATGGGCGCGGCAGCGATCCAGACGGCGCTGTCCAACGTCACGATCCTCGACCAGTTCGGCCGGGACTATGCCACATCGCTCGCGGGCCTGGTTGTGAAGCCACAGGTGGGCGCCGATCATCGCATCTGGCGCCGTGTCGCCCAGATGGGGCATCAGACGGCATTGTCCTTTGGCGGCTTCACCGGGACGATGGGCTTTGCCAGCGCACGGGTCGGCCCCGGCGGCGATCAGGTCGTCACCCAGGCGACGGCTGGCACTCTCGACTATGTCAGCGATGGTCTCGGCATTCGCGCGGCGTGGAATGCGGCGGACTCGCTTCAGTCGGACGTGATGGGGCTTGCCCCCTTCGCCGACGGGGTCCTAGCCTACGCACCGCAGGCGGGCACAAGCATCGGCGTCGACCGGTATCTTGTCGGCGGGCGACTGGGCATCACCATCGCCAGCGGACGCAGCCGGGAGAGCGCGGCAAGCGCCGTGACGCTGGGTTGGTCCGGCCGGGCAGCGGATATGCGGCTGTCCTTCATCGACGAGACGGGCACTTTGATGGGCATGCCCACCGGCGAAGGCGCGCTGCGTCTCGGTGGCGGCGCCCGCACCGTCATGATCGAAGCGCATCATGGGTTCGGCGTCGCGCCAGGTTGGAGCATCGAGGGCTATGGCTCGCTCGGCCTGACCCGCATGAAGCCGGTCGCCGCGTCCCTCGTCACCGGAACGACACCGCTGGTTGGCAGCCGCCTCGGCTTGCAGATGACCGGCACGGCGCTGGGCGGCCTCGTCAGCTTTGGGGTCGCACAACCGTTGATGATCGAAGTCGGCGCCGCGCGCCTGACCTATGCCAGCGGCTACGATCTCGCGACCCGGTCGCTGATCTATCAATCGGCCAGCGCCAGTCTCGCCGGTCAACGCCGCGTGCAATTGACCGCCGGCTATTCGACCGGAGGCCCCCGCTCCACCGTCCGAATCGGCCTCATGCAGGATCTGACGGATGGCTCGCCCTCCATGCTCGCCCACTGGGCGGCCCGCTTCTGAACCCCTGACACAGGAACACAACGATGAAGACATTCCCGATCACCGCCGCCATCATCGCTGCCACGCTGCCCGCCGTCGCCCCCGCGCAGAATGGCCTCCTCGGCCGCGTGCTGAAGGCGATCACCGTGCCCGCCGCGCAGGGCGCGCCCTCACCGACACCGGTTCGCCCCATCGCCGTGGTCGAGCCGAGTGCCGAGCAGGCCCGCGCCATTCACGACGCCGTCGCAGCCAGGCAGACCAACCCGGACATCGCCAAGGACATGGCAGCGGCAGCCCCGCTGATCGAACGCCTCATCCGGACCAGCGCCTGCGGCGTCAACGACACCGCCTGGAGGGCGCTGAATCGCGACGCGGTGACCCCATCGAGTTACGGACCGTCGCAAGGCTATGTCGCGCGGGGCGAAGACCAATACCATGACCCACGCTACTGCCAGGACGTGCTGCGCCTCAGCGACGTCCGTAAGCCTGCCGCCAACGCGCTGGCTTTCACGGTCTATTACATCTCGCCGCAATCGCAGGCAGCGCATCATCAGACCTTCGAATTGCTGCGGACACCGGAAGGCCTGTGGATGGTGAAAACGATCGGCATGGTTTGGGGCTAATCGCCATCCGGTACGCCTATTTGCCTAACACTCATCGGCAAAACTGGTGGGAGCACGAACCTGCTGCGCGGGAGGTCCGTGCTCCCACCAATCGCGGACATTCCGTGATCGCCATCGAACTACCGCTCACACTGGAAGCGGATATTCGCCGCGCCTCATGACTTGCAGACTAGTCAGGGGCCAACCTTTTGCCGGCCGTAGGCTCTACACGGGGTCATACAGCACCCCCACGACGCGACGGGCGGAAATCATCAGAGGAACGTCACCGATATCGCTTACAGCTTCAGTGGCAACGACCATCGAGGAACCTAGGCCGCCAATAGTCTCGAACTGCCGCAGATGGCCAAGCGCACCAGGCAGTCTGCCCCCCACGCGCTTGAAGATGCTGGCGCCGTCCGCAAGTGTCACGGCCGCCAGCTTGCCCTCCCAGCCGTCGAGCTGAGCCGGCGTAAGTTCGGCGCCACCGAGAATGATCTGACCAGGTAGCGCCAGTGGGATCGCGCTATCCTCCTTCACGCGATACGCGATCTGTACGGTATCAAGTTCCGGCACGGTCTCGATGGGCGTCGCCTCGCCACCACCGGCGGGGGGCGGCATATCGGTGAACACCGCACCGACTATGCGATACAGACGCACCGCGCTATCGTCGTAGGTCATCGTGGCGCGGCTATACCGCGGGTCCGGCATCTGGGCCGAAAGCGAGATTCCGATCGCGTTAGGAGAGCGCGCAACCCGGCGCGCGAACGTCTGCTTTTTGTGGCGCGCGATCACTAGATTATGGTCACGGCCAGCATAGGGCTCGCACTCGACGATCGCGACCGAACCGGATGGAATGGCAAAGCCGAGGCTTTCCCCTCGCACGTAGTAGAGCGACTTCCCTTGAAACCATGTGCCGTCGAGAGTTTCGTCCAACACGTCCTGCGAACCGCCAGATGGCACCGAATCCATGAAAGCGGCGATATCGGGGCATATCGGAACGGCGAGGACCGGGGGGACGAGGGCACGCAACGCTACAACGTTCGCCCCGGTTTCAGACGCTTCGAGCGGCTCGCGCCATCGGTGAAGTCGGAACTGCTCATGTACTTTCTCAACATTCGTTCGCAGCCGAGCGAAGGTCTGCTTCAGGCGGTCGACGTCCATGTAGGTGATGGACACCTTGTCGTGGTGCGACTGGTTCAAGACACGACGGGCGTCGGCTCCCTCTGCGAAGGCTGGATCGTTAGAGAACTGCTTCACCAGCGGATGCTCGAACAGTTCGCCTGAGCCGCCGCCGACCATTCCGCGCAGGCGATCAACGAGCGGCATGAGTGTGACCGCTTTCGTCGTAGTGGTGTATGCAGGATGGGCGATGCTATCGAACAGATCGCCTAGGCGGGCCTCCAAGAAAACTCGAAGATCCGACGCATAGTCCTGCGCGGCAGCGTGGTCATCGGGCGAATTCAAGAACACGCCACGCTTACGATCGACCTCCTCCTGCGCCGGCGCGACAAACACCGTCGGGTGCACCGAGTTTACCGGATGGACAGACAGGTGCTCCGAGCCTTCGCGATGCTCGGCGACGAGGCAACGGGCAAACTGCCGGTCATGCGTAGTGATCAGCAACTGGGCCGTCGATGCCAGCCCGGACAACCCGCGGGCGAGCCGCTCGCGGTTGTCGTTATCGAGCAGCTCTTGAGGATCGTCGAGGACCAGCATCGTCAGGCCGCCGCGCTGCTGGAGGACATGCTCACGGAAGGCGAGGAAAAAGCCGAGCAGCGCACCACGAAGCGCAGAGGCGTTCGAGATGTGCTGGGCGGGGGCGTTCACACCGTCCCGGCCGACCTGCAACCCAAGCACGCCCTTGGCGTCCATGATCGTGCCGGTGAGATCAGGCGCGTATGAGGTGGCGTTCTGATACATCGTGCTACGCCAGTGATCGGACCGCGTCTGCAGATTTGAGCGCAGGCTGTCGACCTGAGCCTGCGCAAGCGCGCCGAGCGGGACCAGCGCCTCGAGCGCTGTAACGGCGCGCCCGCACCGCGCGATTCGATCGACCTTTCCGGACCGCTCAGCGCGGGCCGCCTCCAGCCGAGAGACGCAGATCCCAGCTTGGTTGAGCGGAGCCACGCTCTCGACGATAGATAGCAGAGTCTTCAACCTACGACCGATGGCGCGATCTGCGTTCGGCGAGCCGTCGTCGCCCCGCCTCACCGTCTGGATGAATGCACCAAGTTCCGCAGCATGGTCCTTGCGCCAGTTCGCAAACGCGATCGCGCGGTCGACGCGCTTCATCAGTACAAGCAGTTGATCTGCATGCCCAACGATGCTGGCCGGCAGCATGCGCGCTGCAGGCTCCTCGAACGGGGGAAGACCAGCTGCCGTCTCGTTGACGAGCCGATCACTGTCCTGTGCGAGCGCAGATAGCGTGCCACGAAATCCGTCGGTCGCGTAGAGCTCGGTGGTCATGCCGGCGATCAGCAGATCGGCGGGGAGTGGCGGTAGTTCCTTTCGCCCCTCCCTGCCGATAGCTTCGGGAAGGTTCTCGAGTAGCTGACCATGCCACTTGACGGCCCACTGCCTCGCGGTTTGCGCTACCAGCTCGCGATTGGTTTCCGCCGCAGCGATCTGGCCCGCCACCGGCTCTCCGGTCACAGGATCACGGGCGCCAGTCAGATCGCCGGTGCACACCGGACAGCGACCGTCGACCGGATGCTCGTGACTATGGATCCAACTCGACACCATAGCGTAGAGCTGCGACCGCTTCGCCTGATCGGGATTGTCGGCAAGCTCGGCGAGGATGGCAGCTTCGCGATCGATCTGCGCGAACCACGCGCTGATGTCCACGAGCTGCTGCTCTTCAATCGAGAGGCCCGACAGGCGGCTGATTGACGGCAAATCCTTCACCCGCGCCAGCTGCTCTGTGGCCGGACGGATGCTGCGCTCCAAATCGTCGCGCGCCGCCCTTGTTTGCGGATCAAAACCTTCGCCCAGCACAGTTTTGGCTGTTGCCAAGCCTGTCGCCTTCGCCTCGGCGAAGTGGTTTGCGATACTGGCAAGACGCTGCTCCGAATCGGGGTCGTCGATGCTCGGCACCTCGCCTGCGAAGGCAATGTCGGTGTTCTCGTTTAGCAACCTCGTCAGGTCATCGACTGACTCCCCATATCGTGCAGCGACCTGCGCGATCTCCGCCTCGATCTCCTTCACCCTGCGGGTCGAGATACGGGTGGCAGCGTTACCGGCGTGCTTCGCAAGATCGACAAGGTTCGCCAGCCCGGTGAGTCGCGCCACGGCGTGCCCGAGCTGCGATGCCGAGCCCACCGACAGGAACTGCAGCATCGCTGGCATCGTCGTCGCGATGCGCCAAGCGATTGGATCGAGTCCGAGCGCTTCAAGATCGGGCTCGGCCTCCTGCAGCTTGCCACGCGGGTTGCGGGTCTGATGTCGGCGCACAGGCGGTAGCTCGTTCCCGTCGGCGTCGGCGAAGGTCAACTCCACCCAAGTATCCGCCGGGATCGGCTTGCCGCCCTCGGGCAGTTCGCCGCCCCCGTTCGGCATCGGCGTCACCGACGACATTTGATGTACGGTGACGTCGCCGTTCGGGTTGGTAATCTCGCAGTCGAACTCGATCGTGCCCAGTTCGGGCTCGCGTTGAGACCGAATCAGATACCCAGTGAGGCACCAGATGATCGCATTGAGGATCGAGGTTTTCCCCGAGCCGTTCGCCCCCTCAAACAGCGTAACGTTGGCAGTGGGCGCGAAGACGAACGTTTCCGGCGCGTCGGTCATGCGGCCGTAGACGTGCAGGCCCGCAAAGCGATGCGCGATCATCCGCCTGAGGGTAAGCCTGCGTCCTGCAGCCGCTGGTGCTGGGGCCGAGTCAGCTGCGACGGCAGGCGGAGCCGCGTCGACGGCATCGATGATCGCCTCGATGTCCGCCGCATTCTGGTTCGCGGCCCACTTGCTGCCGTTCGCCCGATACCAGTCGAGCACCGAGCGTGCGCCGGCGCTATCGAGTGAGTATCGATCGCTGCCGCGCACGAGTACCTCACGGCCGCCCACCAAGTCGGCGAGTACAGCGTCGGTCGTAAGCAGATGGATGTCTCGCACAGGCCGCGTGCCGTTTTGTTTCATATGGCCCCCCGTTTATGGACGACAATTCACCGAGTGATTGGAATAGTCTAGCGAAACAACATCCAAAATTCTTACAATCGGGCGGCGGAAGAGCGGGCTGTCGGCTCTTGCCTTAAGTGGTTGTTAGCTGCGGCCGTAGGGGATGGCAGGATAGTTCCAAGGGTTGTCGATCGCGAGGTGTCAACAGTCGACCAAGGCCGGTCGTTCGTAAGCGCTGTTGCGCGGTCACCTTGCTGATGGCGGCATAACCGGGGACGGATTGGCCTTTCTGGATAGCAGCAAGGCCTACAGCCATGACGATGTCATGTGACGATACTGGCACGAGGCCGGTTCG
>NZ_MQUI01000017.1:0-71490 GCF_001970915.1 Sphingomonas sp. Sph1(2015) | reverse complement strand
GCCCCTCCCCCAACCCCTCCCGGGAGAGGGGCTTTCAGTGGCTGCTCAAGCGTCAGCTGCCCGAGGAACCGGCAACGCCCAACGAAAAAGGGGCCGCTTCCTCTCGGAAACGCCCCCTCTCCATTCCATCAAAACCGAATCAGCGATCGAGGATCGCGTCGATCTCTGCACCAACGGCATCCATCGCCGCCATGCCGTCGACCCGCGTCACGATGCCGCGCGCTTCATAGATAGGCAGGATCGGCGCGGTCTTGGCGCGATATTCGGCCATGCGCGTGCGCACCGTCTCGGCATTGTCGTCGGGGCGGCGCTTGAACTCGGTCGAGCCGCAGACGTCGCACACACCCTCCACCTGGGTCGGCTTGAAGCTGTCATGATAGCCCGCCCCGCACGAGGCACAGGTGAAGCGGCCGGTGATCCGCTCGACCAGCGCATCCTCGTCCACCGCCAGTTCGATGACATGGTCCAGGGTCTTGCCACGCTCGGCGAGCAGCACGTCCAGCGCCTCGGCCTGCGCCTCGGTCCGGGGATAGCCGTCGAAGATCGCGCCGCCTTCCGCCTCGGCCGCGTCCAGCCGCTCGCCGATCAGCGCCGAGACGATCGCGTCCGACACCAGCTCGCCCGCGTCCATCACCGCCTTGGCCTGAAGGCCGACGGGGGTGCCCGCCTTGACCGCCGCGCGCAGCATGTCGCCGGTCGACAGCTGCACCATGCCGCGATTGGCCACCAGCCGCTGCGCCTGGGTTCCCTTGCCCGCCCCCGGCGGTCCCAGCAGGATGATGTTCACGCCCACGTCAATCTCCCCTCTTTACCCTGAAATCCGCCCGCGCCTCAGCGCAGGCGACCGCCCTTCAGCTTCGCCTTCTTGATCAGATCGCCATATTGATGCGCCAGCAAATGGCTCTGGATCTGGGTCACCGTGTCCATCGTCACGTTGACGACGATCAGCAGGCTGGTCCCGCCCAGATAGAAGGGGATCTGGAGCGCCGAGACCAGATATTCCGGCAGCAGACAGATGATCGTCAGATAGGCCGCGCCGAGCACCGTGATGCGGGTCAGCACACAATCGAGATAGGTCTCGGTGTTCTTGCCCGGACGGATGCCGGGGATGAACCCGCCATAGCGCTTCAGATTGTCCGCCGTCTCTTCCGGGTTGAAGACCACCGCGGTGTAGAAGAACGAGAAGAAGACGATGCCCGCGCCGTAGAGCAGCATGTACACGGGGCTGCCATGCTGCAGATACTGGTTCAGGCTGATGATGAAGTCGCCCCAGCGGCTTTCACCCGCGACGCGCTGGCCCGCGAACTGCGAGATGGTCAGCGGCATCAGCAGCAGCGACGAGGCGAAGATCGGAGGGATCACGCCCGCGGTGTTGATCTTCAGCGGCAGGTGGCTGCGATCGGCCTGCATGCCCCGCTGCGTCGCGCGCTTGGGGTACTGAATCAGGATGCGGCGCTGCGCGCGCTCCATGAAGCAGATGAACAGGACGAGGACCACGACCGCGACGACGATGCCGATCAGGCGTACCGGATCGATGCTGCCGGTACGGCCACCTTCGAGCAGGTTGACCAGCGTCGTCGGCAGATGGGCGACGATGCCCGCCATGATGATCAGCGACACGCCGTTGCCGATGCCGCGGCTGGTGATCTGCTCGCCCAGCCACATCAGGAACATCGTACCGCCGATCAGCGAGATGACCGCCGCGATGCGGAAGGTCATGCCCGGCTCGATCACAGCCTGGATGCCCTGGCTGGCGCCCAGCGTCTCGAGGCCCACGGCGATGAAATAGCCCTGGATCGCGGTCAGCAGCACCGTGCCGTAGCGGGTATACTGGTTCAACTTCTTACGGCCGCTCTCGCCTTCCTTCTTGATCGCGGCGAGCTGCGGGCTCAGCGAGGTCGCGAGCTGCACGACGATCGACGCCGTGATGTACGGCATCACGCCCAGGGCGATCAGCGACATGCGGCTGAGCGAGCCGCCCGAGAAGGTGTTGAAGAAGTCGAGCACGCCCCCCGTGGTCTTCTGGCTCAGCAGGCCCAGCGCGGTCGGGTCGACACCCGGCAGCGGAACATAGCTGAGCAGGCGGAAGACGATCAGCGCGCCGATGGTGAACCACAGCCGCTTCTTGAGGTCGGTGGCCTTGGCGAATTTCGCCAGGCTGATGCTTTGCGCCATCTGGTCGGCTGCGGATGCCATAGCTGTTGCGTTATCCTGGAAACGAAAAACGGCGGGATGCGTTTTGAACCGCCCCGCCGCTCATATAGGCGCGAAGACGCGCTTGTCTAACCCGGATGCAAAATCCGCCGCTGTCATGATGGCGCGAAGCCTTGTGACAGCGGCGGACCTTATCCGGTTCAGGCCTTGGCGGCGAGCTTCGCGGCGCGGGTCTGGCCCTTCTTCGCAGCAGCCTTTTCGGCGGCGGGCACGACGTGCGGCACGTCGACCGAACCACCGGCCTTCTCGACCGCTTCACGCGCCGAGGCCGACACGCCCTGCACGACGAACGACACCTTAGTGGTCAGTTCGCCCTTGCCGAGCAGACGCACACCGTCCTTGCCGCCACGCGCCAGGCCAGCGGCCTTCAGCGCGGCGTGATCGATCGTGCCGTCGGTCTTCAGCTTGCCCGAGTCGATCGCCTTCTGGATCGCGCCCAGGTTCACCTCGGCATAGTCCTTGGCGAAGATGTTGTTGAAGCCACGCTTCGGCAGACGCATGTGGAGCGGCATCTGACCGCCCTCGAAGCCCGCGATGGACACGCCCTCACGGCTCTTCTGGCCCTTGACGCCGCGACCACCGGTCTTGCCCTTGCCCGAACCGATACCGCGACCGACGCGGATCTTGGACTTGCGGGCACCCTGGTTGTCGAAAAGTTCGTTCAGCTTCATGATTTGCACTCGCTTTCGCTTGTTTCGCGCATGGCCGTCATTCGGAAGGAATCACGGCCGCTGGATAAAAGGAAGGGGGCCGCATAGCCCCCTTCCCCGTGTTTGTCACTGTTCAATGTGACGGATGTGAGACTGGGTTTGTGAACCCCACCCCCGTTCAGCCTGAGCGAAGTCGAAGGCCACGCCGAAGCCCTTGCACTTCGACTTCGCTCAGTGCGAACGGAAGTCTGGTTAAAACCCGTAAAGCCTCAGTCCACCACCTGAACCATGTGCTGCACCTTGCGGATCATGCCGCGGACTTCAGGGCTGTCCTGAAGCTCGGAGACCTTGTGCATCTTGTTCAGGCCCAGGCCGACGAGGGTCGCGCGCTGGTCCTTGGTGCGGCGGATCGGCGAACCGGTCTGCTTGATCTTGATGGTAGCCATGGTCGCTTACTCCACGACGGCCGCGGCTTCCGCCTCGGCAGTCTGCTGGGTGGCACCGTGACCGCGACCCAGCAGGTCGGCGATCTTCTTGCCACGACGCTGCGCCACCGCCTTCGGCGAGGTCTGCTCGCCAAGGGCTTCGAAGGTGGCACGGATCATGTTGTACGGATTCGACGTACCGACCGACTTCGTCACCACGTCGGCAACGCCGAGCGATTCGAAGATGGCGCGCATCGGACCACCGGCGATGATGCCGGTCCCCTGCGGGGCCGAACGCACCGTCACGCGGCCCGCACCGAAATGGCCGTTGCCATCATGATGCAGCGTGCGACCGTCCTTCAGCGGCACGCGGACCATCGCCTTCTTGGCGGCAGCCGTCGCCTTCGAAATGGCTTCCGGCACTTCGCGCGCCTTGCCATGACCGAAGCCCGCACGTCCCTTGCCATCGCCGACCACGACGAGCGCGGCGAAGCCGAAACGCTTACCACCCTTCACGGTCTTCGAGACGCGGTTGATGTGGACGAGCTTTTCGATCAGCTCTTCGCCCTGCTCCTCGGTCGAACCGCGACGATCGTCGCGACGACCACGGTTGCCGTCACGGCCGCCACGGCCGCGGTCACCGCCGCCCGGACCACGGCCACGGCCGCCCCGGGGACCACGACCCTGGGTCGCGTCCTGCGCGGCACCTTCGGCACCGGCAACGGCCACGTTGTTCTCGTCAGCCATATTAGAACTCCAATCCCGCTTCGCGTGCCGCCTCGGCCAGCGCCTTGACGCGACCGTGGAACAGGAAGCCGCCACGGTCGAAAACGACCTGCGTGACGCCGGCGGCCTTGGCCTTCTCGGCCACGCGCTTGCCGACTTCGCTCGCCGCTGCGACGTTCGCGCCCGACTGGCCGCGTGCGTCCTTTTCCAGCGTCGAGGCCGAAGCCACGGTACGACCTGCCTCGTCGTCGATCACCTGGGCATAGATATGCTTGCCCGAGCGATGCACCGACAGGCGCGGACGGGTGCCCGCACGCGCACGCAGCGCGGTACGGTTGCGCCGACGGCGCTTCTCGAAAAGAGAGAGACCCTTGGTCATTACTTCTTCTTCCCTTCCTTGCGGAAGATGAACTCGCCGTCGTACTTGATGCCCTTGCCCTTATACGGCTCAGGCTTGCGCCAGCGGCGGATCTCGGCGGCCAGCTGGCCGACCTTCTGCTTGTCCGCACCGCTGATTTCGACGGTGGTGGCGTCCGGCGTCTTCACCTCGAGGCCTTCCGGCACGTCGATGTTGACGTCGTGACTGTAGCCGAGCTGCAGCTTCAGGGTCTTGCCCTGCGCGGCGGCGCGGTAGCCGACGCCGGTGATGACCAGCTTCTTCGAGAAGCCAGCGGTCACGCCGGTGACGAGGTTCTGCACCATGGTGCGCTGCATGCCCCAGAACGCGCGGGCGCGCTTCGTGGCGTTGGCAGGCTGCACCGCAATGGCGTCCGCCTGGACATCATAGGTGATCTCGTCGGCGAGCGGCATGGAGAGGGTGCCCTTGGGACCCTTCACGCTCAGCACCTTGTCGGCGATGGTCGCGGTGACGCCGGCCGGAACCGGGACCGCCTTCTTACCGATGCGGCTCATCAGAACACCTCCGCCAGGACTTCGCCACCGACATTCTGCTCACGCGCTTCGGCGTCCGACAGAACGCCACGCGGCGTCGACACGATGGTGATGCCCAGGCCGTTGCGAACGCGGGGAAGGTCCTGCGCGCCCGAATAGATACGGCGGCCGGGCTTCGACACGCGCGCGACATGCTTGATCGCGGGCTGGCCCTCGAAATACTTCAGCTCGATGCGGATGCCGGCCGCGGGGCCCATCTGCTCTTCGCTGTAGCCACGGATATAGCCCTCGCGCTGAAGCACGTCGAGCACGCGGACGCGCAGCTTCGACGCAGGCGTCAGGACGGAGTCCTTGCGCGCGCGCTGGCCGTTGCGGATGCGGGTGAGCAAGTCACCCAGGGGATCGGTCACTGCCATCTCAAATGGTCCTTACCAGCTCGACTTGGTGACGCCGGGGATCTGGCCCTTGTTGGCCAGTTCACGCAGCATGACGCGAGCGAGACGGAACTTGCGGTAATACGCACGCGGGCGACCGGTGATCTCGCAACGGTTGCGGATACGGGTCGGATTGCCGTTGCGGGGGATCTCGGCCATCTTGAGGCGCGCGATCAGACGCTCGGTCTCATCGAGGCTCTGGTCGTTCGCGATCGCCTTCAGCTTCGCGTACTTGCCCGCATACTTCTTGACGAGAGCGCGACGCTTCTCGTTCTTGTTGATTGAACTCAGTTTCGCCATGGACTTAAGCTCTTTCTGTAAGGACCCCCTCCCCGGCGTGGAGAGGGGGCAGTCCGGTTACGCCGCCTTCTTCTCGTCGGCAGCGTCTTCCTTGGGGAACGGGAAGCCGAACAGACGCAGCAGCTCGCGCGCTTCGTCGTCGGTCTTCGCCGAGGTGGTCACGATCACATCCATGCCGCGCACCTTGTCGATGCGGTCATAGTTGATTTCGGGGAAGATGATCTGTTCCTTGATGCCGCAGGCATAGTTGCCGCGACCATCGAAGGACTTGGGGTTCAGGCCGCGGAAGTCGCGAACGCGCGGCAGCGCGATCGTGATGAAGCGGTCCAGGAACTCGTACATGCGCTCGCGACGCAGCGTGACCTTCACACCGATCGGCATGCCTTCACGCAGCTTGAACTGCGCGATCGACTTCTTCGCCTTGGTGATGACGGGCTTCTGACCCGCGATCAGCTCCATCTCGGAGGCGGCCTGGTCGACGCGCTTCTTGTCCTGCGTCGCTTCGCCCACGCCCATGTTGAGCACGATCTTCTCGATCCGGGGGATCTCGTTGACGTTCTTGTAACCGAACTTGTCGGTCATCGCCTTGATGATGCTATCGTCATAGATAGCCTTCATGCGGGGCTTGTAATCAGCCATCGATCTTCTCCCCGGTCTTGACGGCCACGCGGACCTTCTTGCCATCCTGCGTCTCGAAACGGACGCGGGTCGGCTTGCCATCGGCGGTCACGTGCGCAACCTTCGAGATGTGCAGCGGAGCGGCGGTGCGCTCCAGGCCACCCTGCGGGTTCGCCTGGGTCGGCTTGCGGTGACGGGTGGCGATGTTGACGCCGTCCACGACGACCTTGCCGTCCTTCGGCATGGCGAGCGACACGGTGCCGGTCTTGCCCTTGTCCTTGCCGGACAGGACGATGACCTTGTCACCCTTCTTGATGCGTGCAGCGGCCATTACAGAACCTCCGGCGCCAGCGAGATGATCTTCATGTGCTTCTTGCCGCGAAGCTCACGCACGACCGGGCCAAAGATACGGGTGCCGATCGGCTCCTCGTTCTTGTTGACCAGCACGGCGGCGTTACCGTCGAAACGGATCACCGAACCGTCGGCACGACGGATGTCCTTGGCGGTACGCACGATCACCGCGCGGTGAACGTCGCCCTTCTTCACGCGGCCACGCGGCTGCGCTTCCTTGACGCTGACGACGATGATATCGCCGACCGATGCGGTACGGCGCTTCGAGCCGCCCAGCACCTTGATGCACTGCACCCGCTTCGCGCCGCTGTTGTCAGCGACGTCGAGATTGGACTGCATCTGGATCATGGATCCGCTTCCTTCTCTCTTCTGGGGAGGATACCGACCCTACCCCGCCTTAAAAAACGACCCCCGGCGCGGGCTACCGCACCAGGGGGAGAGGCCCCATAGCCACTCCTGGTCCGAAAGGCAAGCGAGTCGCTGTGCCCTTCGACCAATCCGCTCATTGCCCCGAAGGGCACCCCGAAATCCGAACCCCGCTCCTCCAGGCCGGAGAAGCGGGGTCCGAAGTCAAAGGGTTCAGCCCTCGGCCGAGGCCCGCTCGGGTGTCAAGTGGGTGTTGACCCGCTCGATCACCTTCCAGGTCTTCAGCTTCGAGATCGGGGCGGTCTCTTCGATCCGCACCGTCTCACCGGCCTTGTACTCATTGCTCTCATCGTGAGCATGATACTTCTTCGACCGACGGATGATCTTGCCGTAGAGGGGGTGCTTAACCTTCCGCTCCACATTGACGACGACCGTCTTGTCGGTCTTGTCCGAGACAATCACCCCGGTCAGCACGCGCTTCGGCATGTGTCTCGGTCCTTACTTGGCAGCCGCAGCGGTGCGCTGCGCCTGGATGGTCTTGATCCGTGCGATGTCGCGACGGACTTCCTTGACCCGGCTGGGCTTTTCGAGCTGGCTCGTGGCCGCCTGGAAGCGCAGGTTGAACTGCTCACGCTTCAGGTTGCCCAGCGCCTCGACGAGCTGGTCGTCGCTCTGGCCGGTATATTCAGTCTTGGCCATTACTCGCCTCCGAGGTGCGAGGTGTCGCCCAGGCGGGCAACGACCTTGGTCTTGATGGGCAGCTTCATCGCGGCGCGCTCGAATGCCTCGGCGGCCAGCGGGCCGTCGACACCGTCGAGTTCGAACAGGATGCGACCCGGCTTCACGCGGGCGGCCCAGAATTCCGGCGAACCCTTACCCGAGCCCATGCGGACTTCGGCAGGCTTCGACGAGACGGGCACGTCCGGGAAGATGCGGATCCAGAGACGACCCTGGCGCTTGATGTGACGGGTGATCGCGCGGCGAGCCGCCTCGATCTGGCGAGCCGTGATACGCTCCGGCTCCATGGCCTTCAGGCCATAGGAACCGAAGTTCAGGCTGGTGCCGCCCTTCGCATCGCCGTGGATGCGGCCCTTGAAGGCCTTGCGGAACTTGGTGCGCTTTGGTTGCAGCATGTTCTTTGATCCTTAGCGGCGATGATCGTCGCGCGCCGGGCGCACGCCGGAGGTCTGAGCCTCCATCATCAGCCGGTCCTGCGCCATGGGGTCATGGCCCAGGATCTCGCCCTTGAAGATCCACACCTTCACGCCGCACACGCCATAAGCGGTGTGTGCCTGCGCTTCGGCATAGTCGACGTTCGCGCGCAGCGTGTGCAGCGGAACGCGGCCTTCACGATACCATTCGGTACGCGCGATTTCCGCGCCGCCCAGACGGCCGCCGCAGGTGATACGGATGCCTTCGGCGCCCAGACGGAGCGCCGACTGCACCGCACGCTTCATGGCGCGACGGAACGCGATACGGCGCTCCAGCTGGTCGGCCACGCCCTGCGCGACGAGCTTGGCGTCGATCTCGGGCTTGCGGATCTCGACGATGTTCAGCGACACGTCGGACGAAGTCATCGCACCCAGCTTCTTGCGAAGCTTTTCGATGTCGGCGCCCTTCTTGCCGATGATGACACCCGGACGCGCCGCGAAGATCGAGATGCGGCACAGCTTGGCCGGACGCTCGATGACGACCTTCGAGATCGCGGCCTGGGGCAGCGTCTTCATGATGAACTGGCGGATCTTCAGATCTTCCAGCAACAGGCGGCCATAGTCATGGCCTTCGGCGAACCAGCGGCTGTCCCAGGTACGGTTGATCTGGAGACGCAGGCCGATCGGATTGCTCTTCTGACCCATTATGCTTCTTCCTGCTCGCGGACGACGATGCGGAGCCGCGAAAACGGCTTCAGGATGCGGGTGGACTTGCCACGGCCGCGCGTCGCGAAACGCTTCATGGTGATCGACTTGCCGACCGACGCCTCGGCGACGACGAGCGAGTCGACGTCGAGGTTGTGGTTGTTCTCGGCATTGGCGATCGCGGAGGCCAGGATCTTGCGCGCGTCGACGGCCATCGCCTTCGTCGAGAAGGCGAGGATGTTCATCGCGTCGCCGACCTTCTTGCCGCGGATCAGCGCCGCAACCAGGTTCAGCTTCTGCGCCGAACCACGGATCTGCGTGCCGACCGACAGCGCTTCCTTGTCACCGACCTTGCGGGGGGATGCGGGCTTCGACATCAGCGCTTACCCTTCTTGTCGGCAGCGTGGCCGGGGAAGTAGCGCGTGGGCGCGAATTCACCGAGCTTCATGCCGACCATGTCCTCGTTCACCGAGACGGGAACGAACTTGCGACCGTTGTAGACGTTGAAGGTCAGACCGACGAACGACGGCAGGATGGTCGAGCGACGCGACCAGGTCTTGATCGGACCTGCGCGGTTGCCAGCATCCTGAGCCACTTCGGCCTTCTTCAGGAGATGGAGGTCCACGAAAGGACCCTTCCAAACGGAACGAGCCATTGCGTGTTAGCCCTTCTTCTTGGCGTGACGGCTACGGATGATCATCTTGTCCGTCGCCTTGTTGTGACGAGTGCGCGCACCCTTCGTCGGCTTGCCCCACGGGGTGACCGGATGACGGCCGCCCGAGGTCCGGCCTTCACCACCGCCGTGCGGGTGGTCGACCGGGTTCTTCGCAACACCGCGGGTCAGCGGGCGATGGCCCTTCCAACGGTTGCGACCAGCCTTCGCCAGGTTGGTGTTGCCGTTGTCGGGGTTCGACACCGCGCCGACGGTCGCCATGCAGTTCGCATGGATGTAGCGCTGCTCGCCCGAGTTCAGACGGACGATGACCATGCCCTTGTCGCGGCCCACGACCTGCACATAGGTGCCGGCCGAACGTGCGATCTGACCGCCCTTGCCGGGCTTCATCTCGACGTTGTGGACGATCGTGCCGACCGGCATCTGGCCCAGTTCCATGGCGTTGCCAGGCTTCACGTCGGTCTTCTTGCCCGCGATCACCTTGTCGCCGACAGCGAGACGCTGGGGCGCGATGATGTAGGACTGGTCGACCTTGCCGGCTTCGTCGGTGCCATAGTTGATGAGCGCGATGAAGGCGGTGCGGTTGGGATCATATTCGATCCGCTCCACGGTGCCCTCAACGTCCCACTGGCGACGCTTGAAGTCGATGAAGCGATAGCGCTGCTTGTGGCCGCCCGCGATGCCGCGGCTGGTCACATGGCCCTTGTTGTTGCGGCCGCCGGTCTTGCGCTTGCCTTCGGTGAGCGCCTTGACGGGCGCGCCCTTCCAGAGCGCCGAGCGGTCGACGAGGATCAGGCCGCGGCGGGCCGGGCTCGTCGGGTTATAATGCTTGAGTGCCATCGCCTCAGATCCCCGTCGTCACGTCAATGGACTGACCGTCCTTGAGGGTGACGATCGCCTTCTTCATGTCGGAACGCTGATAGGGAGCACCCTTCCAACGCTTCGTCTTGCCCTTCTGGACGATCGTGTTCACGCCGGTGACGTTCACGTCGAACAGAGCCTCGACGGCCGCCTTGATCTCGGGCTTGGTAGCGCCGGAAGCGACCTTGAACACCACGGCGTTGTGCTCGCTCAGGAGCGTCGCCTTCTCGGTGATGTGCGGCGCAACGATCACATCGTAATGACGCGGATCGACCGCCTTCTGCTGCTTAGCCATGGAAACGGGCCTCCAGCTTTTCGACAGCCGAGCGCGTCAGCACCAGGGTGTCATGCTTCAGAATGTCGTAGACATTGGCGCCAGCGGCCGGAAGGACGTTGATTTCCTTCAGGTTGCCTGCGGCCAGTGCGAACGACGTCTCGACGGCGTCGCCATCGATGACCAGCGCGGTCTTGCCGAAGCCGAGCTTCGCCAGATCGCCCTGCAGCGTCTTCGTCTTGTTACCAGCGACCGCCAGATCGTTCATCACGATCAGCGAACCGGCCTTGGCATGGCTCGACAGCGCCATCTTCAGACCCAGGGCGCGAACCTTCTTGTTCAGACCCGGATTGAAGTCGCGGACGCGGGCGCCGTGCGCCTTACCACCGCCGATGAAGACGGGGGCCCGACGATCGCCGTGACGAGCGACACCGCCGCCCTTCTGGCGACCGAGCTTCTTGCCCGAACGGGCGACATCGGCGCGCTCACGGGTGCCGCGCGCGGTGGCGCGACGCTTTTCCAGCTGCCAGGTCACAACGCGGTGCAGGATGTCGGCGCGCGGATCGAGGCCGAAGACCTCGTCGTTGAGCTCGATGTCCGCGGCGTCGGTGCCGGCGAAGGATTGAACCTTGACCTTCACGACTTAGCCCTCCTGGCTCTCGGTGGCTTCCGGAGCAGGCTCGGCAGAAGCATTGTTGTTGGCGGCCGCCTTGATGCTGGCGGGGAACGGGGCGTCCGCGTGGCGCGAAACCTTGACCGCGTCCTTGACGATCAGCCAGCCACCCTTCGAGCCGGGCACCGAGCCCTTGACGAAGATCAGGCCGCGCTCGACGTCGGTCGACACGATTTCCAGGTTCTGCTGCGTGCGGTTCTTGTCGCCCATGTGACCGGCCATCTTCTTGTTCTTGAAGACGCGGCCCGGATCCTGACGGTTACCGGTCGAACCATGCGAACGGTGCGAGACCGAGACGCCGTGGGTCGCGCGCAGACCACCGAAGTTCCAGCGCTTCATCGCACCGGCAAAGCCCTTACCCTGGGTACGACCCTGGATATCGACATACTGCCCGGCGACGAAATGGTCGGCGGCGATTTCCGCGCCGACGTCCAGCAGGCCATCTTCGTTCACGCGGAACTCGACCAGCACCTGCTTGGGCTCGACTTCGGCCTTGCCGAAGTGGCCACGCTGGGGCTTGGCAACATTCTTGGTCTTGGCGACACCTGCACCAAGCTGGACGGCGGTGTAGCCGTCACGATCCATCTCGCGGCGAGCGACGACCTGTACGCCTTCAAGCGCCAGAACGGTGACCGGCACGTGCCGACCATCGTCCTGGAACAGGCGGGTCATCCCCAGCTTCTTCGCGATCACGCCGGTACGCATGATCCTGTTCCTTCCTCGACAGAGGCCCCCAAGAACCATTCAAGGGGGGCATATCCAGCCCGATTAAAGCGAAACGAGCCCCCGTCCCGGGCTGGCGACCGGCGAACCGATCAGACGGGGGACGCTGCCCCGACACCATTCCGCTTTATGCGAAACCACCGGGCGGTATCCCTTAAGAGTGCCGGATCACGGGAGCGACCTCGGCGCGTTTTCCGGCAGCTTTAAAACCGGGAAACGCCAAAATCCCGTGGGACGGAATCGTCGACCACGGGAACGCTGGCCCTCTTACGCCAGCTTGATCTCGACATCAACACCTGCGGCGAGGTCGAGCTTCATCAGCGCATCGACGGTCTGCGGGGTCGGCTGCACGATGTCCAGCATCCGCTTGTAGGTGCGGACCTCGAACTGCTCGCGCGACTTCTTGTCGATGTGCGGACCACGGTTGACCGTGAACTTCTCGATGCGCGTCGGAAGCGGGATCGGACCGCGGATAAGAGCGCCGGTGCGGCGCGCGGTGTCGGCGATGTCGCCAGTGGCCTGATCGAGCACGCGATGGTCGAACGCCTTCAGACGAATGCGGATATTGCTGTCCATGATCCCTACCGATGCGAAAGAGCGGGCTTTCCGGTTGCGATCACGAAGAACGATGAGTGCGATCGGCTGTCCGACCGGGCACTCGACCGTACGCCGTGAAGGCGACCTTGGGCCGAAACAAACTCTGGGTTACGGCAGTGGCGGATAACCGCCCCTGCCCTCACTAAAAGCAAAAGGCCGACTCCGGTGTTTCCGGTGCCAGCCGATTCCCTCAAGACGCGTGCCTATACGCATATGCCCGGGGGGCCGCAAGGGGGTGCGCGCGGGTTTTTGTTGGAAGGGAGGGAACCGGCCACCGATTGCTCCAAGCCCCCCCCACTTCCGTTCAGCCTGAGCGAAGTCGAAGGCCACGCTTTGGTCTGGCCGCGGGGCGTGCACTTCGACTTCGCTCAGTGCGAACGAAGGGAGTGGCCCGATCCACCCTCACCCTTCCCACCCGCTATTGCGGGCGGCCCCCTTCCCTCTCCCGGTCGAAGAGGGAGGGAGGCGCGTAGCGCCGGAAGTATGAGGGCAGTCGAACAAAACCCCACAAATGAAAAAGGCCGACCCCGTCGCCGGGGCCGGCCCTTCCCGAAGAAGTTTCAGGCTTTCGCCCGAGACTTACTTGTCGATCGCGCTGACGACGCCGGCGCCGACGGTGCGGCCGCCTTCACGGATCGTGAAGCGCTGACCGATGTCCATGGCGATCGGAGCGATCAGCTTCACGCCCAGAGCGACGTTGTCGCCCGGCATGACCATCTCGGTGCCCTCAGGCAGCTCGACGGTGCCGGTGACGTCGGTCGTGCGGAAGTAGAACTGCGGACGGTAGTTCGCGAAGAACGGGGTGTGACGGCCGCCTTCTTCCTTCGACAGGACGTACACTTCCGACTTAAAGTCGGTGTGCGGGGTGATCGAACCCGGCTTGGCCAGAACCTGGCCACGCTCGACTTCGTCACGCGCCACGCCGCGGATCAGCGCGCCGATGTTGTCGCCAGCCTGACCCGAGTCGAGCAGCTTGCGGAACATTTCAACGCCGGTGACGGTCGTCTTGCGGGTGTTGTTGATGCCGACGATCTCGACTTCTTCACCAACCTTGACGATGCCGGTCTCGACGCGGCCGGTGACGACGGTGCCGCGACCCGAGATCGAGAACACGTCTTCGATCGGCATCATGAACGGCTTGTCGAGCGGACGCTCGGGCTGCGGGATGTATTCGTCGACCTGCTTCATCAGCTCGAGAACGGCTTCCTTGCCGAACTTGTCGTTCGAACCCGACAGCGCGCAGGTGGCCGAACCCTTGACGACGGGGATGTCGTCGCCCGGGAATTCGTACGAGCTGAGCAGCTCGCGGATTTCCAGCTCGACCAGCTCGAGGATTTCCTCGTCGTCGACCAGGTCGACCTTGTTCATGAACACGACCATCGCGGGCACGCCGACCTGGCGGGCGAGCAGGATGTGCTCGCGGGTCTGCGGCATCGGGCCGTCGGTCGACGAAACGACGAGGATCGCGCCGTCCATCTGCGCCGCGCCGGTGATCATGTTCTTCACATAGTCGGCGTGGCCGGGGCAGTCGACGTGCGCATAGTGGCGGTTCGTCGTCTCATACTCGACGTGCGCGGTCGAGATGGTGATGCCGCGCTCACGCTCTTCCGGAGCCTTGTCGATGTTCGCGAAGTCGACAGCGGTGCCGCCGGTGGTCTCGGCCAGAACCTTGGTGATCGCGGCGGTCAGCGAGGTCTTGCCATGGTCGACGTGACCGATGGTGCCGATGTTGAGGTGCGGCTTGTTCCGCTCGAATTTTGCCTTTGCCATTTTCCTACCTTCTGAATCGAATTCGGTGCCGCATCCGAGGCCACGCGAACGCGGCCCCATAGCGGGTGTTGGAAGCGATTGCCAGCCCCTAGCGCTTTCGCGCCCCCAGTTGCCCCAGGGGCGCGATAGACGCTTTAGGCCATCTTCGCTTTGACCTCGTCCGCAACATTCTGCGGCACTTCGTCATAGTGCGAGAACTGCATTGAGTACTGCGCACGGCCCTGGGTGAACGAGCGAAGCGCGTTCACATAGCCGAACATGTTCGCCAGCGGGACCATCGCCTCGACCGTCTGCGCGTTGCCGCGCGTGTCGGTGCCCTGGATCTGGCCACGACGGCTGTTCATGTCGCCGATGACGTCGCCCAGATAGTCTTCCGGGGTCACGACCTCGACCTTCATGACCGGCTCGAGCAGCGTGATGCCCGACTTCTGGGCCGCTTCGCGCATGGCGCCACGAGCACAGATTTCGAACGCCAGCGCCGACGAGTCGACGTCGTGGTACGCGCCGTCATACAGCAGGACCTCGAAGTCGATGATCGGGAAGCCGACCAGCGAACCGGTTTCCGCGGTTTCACGGAAGCCCTTCTCGATCGCGGGGATATATTCCTTCGGAATGTTACCGCCCTTGATCTCGTCCTTGAAGACGAAGCCCGAACCACGCTCGCCCGGGGTCAGCTTGACCTTGACGCGGCCGAACTGGCCGGTGCCGCCCGACTGCTTCTTGTGGGTGTAGTCGATGTCGACCGGCTTCTTGAGATATTCGCGATACGCCACCTGCGGCGCACCGACATTCGCCTCGACCTTGAACTCGCGCTTCATGCGGTCGACCAGGATCTCGAGATGGAGCTCGCCCATGCCCTTGATGATGGTCTGGCCCGACTCGGCGTCCGAGGTCACGCGGAACGAGGGGTCCTCGCGAGCGAGACGATTGAGCGCGACGCCCATCTTCTCCTGGTCGGCCTTGGTCTTGGGTTCCACCGACAGCTCGATCACCGGCTCGGGGAATTCCATGCGCTCGAGGATGATCGGGGCGTTCTGCGCGCAGAGCGTGTCACCGGTCGTGGTATCCTTGAGGCCCGCGAGAGCGACGATGTCGCCCGCATAGGCTTCCTGGATGTCCTCACGGCTGTTCGCATGCATCAGCAGCATACGGCCGATCTTTTCCTTCTTGTCCTTCACCGAGTTCAGGACCTGCGACGAGGTCTCGAGCTTGCCCGAGTAGATGCGCGCGAAGGTGAGCGAACCGACGAACGGATCGTTCATGATCTTGAACGCCAGCGCCGAGAACGGCTCGGTGTCCGACGAAGGACGCTCGTCCGGCGTCTCGCCGTCGAGCTTCACGCCCTTGATGGCCGGAACGTCGAGCGGCGACGGCAGATAGTCGATGACCGCGTCGAGCAGGGGCTGCACGCCCTTGTTCTTGAACGCCGAGCCGCAGACCACGGGGACGAACGCCATTTCCAGCGTGCCCTTGCGGATCAGCTTCTTCAGCTCTTCGACCGAAGGCTCGTTGCCTTCCAGGTACGACTCCATCGCGGCGTCGTCCTGCTCTACGGCCATTTCGATCAGGTCGCTGCGATACTTCGCGGCCTTTTCCTTCAGGTCATCGGGAATGTCCTGATATTCGAACTTGGCGCCCAGCGACTCTTCGAGCCAGATGATCGCACGGTTCTCGACCAGGTCGACCAGACCCTTGAAGCCGCCCTCGATGCCGATCGGCAGGTACAGGACCGCCGGACGCGCGCCCAGGCGCTCGATGATCGAGTTCACGCAGAAATAGAAGTCGGCGCCGGTGCGGTCGAGCTTGTTGACGAAGCACATGCGCGGCACGCCGTACTTGTCGGCCTGACGCCACACGGTTTCCGACTGCGGCTCAACACCCGCCACGCCGTCGAAGCAGGCGACCGCGCCGTCGAGCACGCGGAGCGAACGCTCCACTTCGATGGTGAAGTCGACGTGCCCGGGGGTGTCGATGATGTTGATGCGGTTGTCGTTCCAGAAACAGGTCGTCGCGGCCGACGTGATCGTGATGCCGCGCTCCTGCTCCTGCTCCATCCAGTCCATGGTGGCGGTGCCTTCGTGCACTTCGCCGATCTTGTAGGACTTGCCGGTGTAATAAAGAATGCGCTCGGTCGTGGTCGTCTTGCCGGCATCGATGTGCGCCATGATGCCGATGTTGCGATACTTCTCGAGCGGATGGCTGCGGGCCATGATCGATCTTCCTCAAGCGTAGGGGGGAGCCGGTTGGCCCGGCTCCCCCTTATATAGGCTGTTTGCGTGACCAGCGGAAGACCGCCGGCACCGCACCCTGAAAAGGTTGCGGCAGGACGGAAAATATTCCGGTCCCGCCGCAGTCCCTTACCAGCGGTAGTGCGAGAAGGCGCGATTCGCTTCCGCCATGCGGTGCGTATCTTCGCGCTTCTTGACCGCGTTGCCACGGTTGTTCGCGGCGTCCATCAGCTCACCCGACAGACGGGCAGCCATCGTGTTCTCCGAACGGGCGCGCGACGCGCCGATCAGCCAACGGATGGCCAGGGCCTGGGCACGCTCCGGGCGGACTTCGACCGGAACCTGGTAGGTCGCACCGCCGACGCGGCGCGAACGGACTTCGATGCCCGGCTTGATGTTGTTCAGCGCATCGTGGAACACGCCGATCGGATCGCGCTTGGCGCGCGTCTCGACGGTTTCCAGAGCACCGTAAACAATGGCTTCGGCCACGGACTTCTTACCGTCCAGCATAACCGAATTCATGAACTTCGACAGGACCTCATCTCCGAACTTGGGGTCCGGCAGAATTTCCCGCTTTTCGGGACGACGACGACGAGCCATTCTCGTATTTCCTTACAAAACTTCAGCCTTTGATGGTCGAGGAGCCTGAAAACAGGCCCGACCGGCTTACTTCGGACGCTTCGCGCCGTACTTCGAGCGGGACTGCTTGCGATCCTTCACGCCCTGCGTGTCGAGAACGCCGCGCAGCACATGGTAGCGCACGCCGGGAAGGTCGCGCACACGGCCGCCGCGGATGAGCACCACCGAGTGCTCCTGCAGGTTGTGGCCTTCGCCCGGGATGTACGAGATGACTTCGCGGCTGTTGGTCAGACGGACCTTGGCCACCTTGCGAAGTGCCGAGTTCGGCTTCTTCGGGGTCGTCGTGTAGACACGGGTGCAAACGCCGCGCTTCTGCGGGTTCTGCTCCATTGCAGGGACCTTGGACTTGGCCTTCTGCAGTTCGCGGCCCTTGCGGACCAGCTGGTTGATCGTCGGCATTGAAGCCTTCACCTTTCCATGAGGTTACTTTGCTGGAGCCATCACAGCACTTCGGAATACAAAAAGGGGCCTTCGCGGCTTTCGCCCGGCCCTCATTCGCATCCAGCAATGTTCAAGCTTGCCCGACGGATAAGTCCCGAATCCCGGAAAATCCCCTTCGTGCAGCGGCGGGCTATACGCCGGAGTCGGCCGGGGGTCAATGACGGCGCGGCCCCGCCAGATCGCGGCCCGCGAACAATCTCGAAAATTCGTGATATTGGGTCTTGTCCCGACTCGCCAGCCGGGCTAATGGCGGCCGCCTCGCAGGAGTGTAGCTCAGTTGGTAGAGCATCGGTCTCCAAAACCGAGGGCCCACGGTTCGAGTCCGTGCACTCCTGCCACTTTTCCCTGACATCGTTGGATTGGTGATACCGCGTTGGCGGTAAGCGAAGCCACGCACCTATTCCTCCCCTGCAAGGGGAGGGGGACCAGCGAAGCTGGTGGAGGGGTGTCCCCGCTCGCGATGGCCACCTGACCTATCAAACGGTGACACCCCTCCGTCAGGCCTTCGGCCTGCCACCTCCCCTGCCGGGGGAGGAATGGGGGTCAGTTCACCGGGCGCGGCCCCACGCCCGGCGGGGTCGCAGGGTCCACTTCGCCGATTTCGTCACCGGGATTCCCGTCGCCCGCCCCTGCCCCGCTGCCATGGACTTCGCCGGTCTTCGGGTCGGCCGAGGCCCGCCTGCCATTGTCGTCAGGCAGGCTGGTGCCCGCATTGCGATCACCGGGCGCAGGCGGCTTGGGTGCGACCTGACCCGTCGGCAGGTCGCGGCCGAGCGCATGTTCGTCATCGCGGTGATAGACTTCGCCACTGTCTCCCCGATTGGAAGCGGTGAGTTTGACGGTGGGCTTTTCCTGCTCGGCCATGGCCTATCTCCTTTGCCCGGCTCAACGGGGCAAGGGAGACGCCGTTCCCCATCACGCAGAAGGGGCGCCCACCGGGTCGGTGGACGCCCCCTTTCGTCAGGCCATGACCTTCGCTCAGCTGCGGAAGAGCGAGTTCGGGTCGATGACGTCGCCATGATGGCCGACCGAGTCGACGTCGCGGCTCTGCTGCTCGCGCTCGGCGCGCAGCGAGGCGAGCAGGGCTTCGCGGTCGCCCTCCAGGCGGGTGTCGGTCGGCTGCGCATCGGCATTGCCGCCGGTCGCCTTGGCCGCCTTCGCCACCGCCGAGTCCAGCTCGCGCTGGGTGGTCAGGCCCAGGGTCACCGGGTCCTTCGGCGTGATGTTGGCGATGTTCCAGTGGCTGCGGTCGCGGATCGCGGCGATCGTCGTGCGGGTCGTGCCGATCAGGTTCGAGATCGCGCCGTCCGAGATTTCGGGATGGTTGCGGATGATCCAGGCGATGCCGTCCGGCTTGTCCTGCCGCTTGCTGACCGGCGTGTAGCGTGGCCCCTTGGTGCGGCGGACCTGCTCGGGGCCCTTGGTCATCTTCATGCGGTAATCGGGATTGGCCTGCGCCTTCTCGATCTCGCTCTGGGTCAGCTCGTGCGCGCGCACGGGGTCACGGCCGGTCAGCTTGGTCGCCGCCGTGTCGTCGGCGATCGCCTGGACTTCCAGGATGTGGAGGCCGCAGAAATCCGCGATCTGCTCGAACGAGAGCGACGTGTTGTCGACCAGCCAGGAAGCGGTCGCATGGGGCATGAGCGGCTGGGCCACGGGGATCACTCCAGTCGGAAAATAAAAGGGCCGCCCCTCACCGGAGCGGCCGTAGCTGCGACAAATCTAATGAAAGCCGTCCCCGAGAGCAAGGTGCGCTGCCACAAACTGCCGGGACGTGGCGCGATAGACGTTGGCGACGCCCACGTCCAGCCGGTCAGTTGTCGTCGTCGAAGCGCCCGAAAGGCAGCGATTGCGAGGCGAGCGCGCGCGTCTTCGGCCCGTCCCCGGCGCGCAGCGAGGCCAGGACCGCGACACAGGCGCGTTGCAGGATGCGGTCGATCGGAGTCACCGTCCCGGCGCGCACCGCCGCTTCCGCCAGGGTCCGGCCGCGCGGATCGCGGGGGTCCAGCTCCAGCCGCAGCAGCGCCGACAGCCCGGGAAACAGTGCGCGGTCACCGCCCAGTGCGATCGCCCGGTCGAGCGAGGCAAAACCGACGCTCCGCTGCGCGCCCAGCGCCGCGCGGCCGACGATCGCCCCCAGTTTCTTGACCGCGCCGATATGCCAGGCACCCAGCGCCAGTTGCGCCTCGGCATCGCGCGGATTCTGCGCCACCAGCGCCTCGAACTGGCGGCGGGCCGTGATCGCGTCGCTGCGATTGCCGGTCAGCTTGGCGCGGTAGCCGAGCGCGGTGGCCCGCATCAGCAGGGACTCATGATCGTCGGGCGTCCGCTTCAGGGCATTGGCCGCCACCGTATAGGCGCTCGAAACGCGGCGCAGCGCGCTCGCCTCGTCGGAATCGCCGAAGGACGCCTGGGTCAGCAACTCACGGGCCGATTGCGCCCGGGTCGGAGCCGCCATCGCCAATCCGGCCGCCAGACCCATGCAAACCAGCCCGATCCGGCCACCATGCTGCACCATCGCCATCCCCCATGGACTCGGCACGGGGAGACGGCCGATCCGGTCGTTCGATCCGTTGCAATCTTTTGCATCGGGATCAAGACCGGCCTGCTGGTCAGTCGGCTGCGGCCCCTTCCGCCGCCCCGTCCGCCGCCCCGTCCATGGTCAGGACGATCTTGCCCAGATGATCACCCGCCTCCATCCGGCGATGCGCCTCAGCAGCTTCGGCCAGCGGGAAGCTGCGATCGATGACCGGGCGCAACCGCCCCTCCTCGACATGCGGCCAGACCAGCCGCGACAATTCGTCGGCGACCATCGCCTTGAAATCCCGGTCCCGCCCGCGCAGCGTCGAGCCGGTCAGGATCAGGCGGCGGCGCATGATCTCCCAGATCGGGATTTCCGCCTTGGCGCCGCGCTGCACCGCGATCGAGACGTGGCGGCCATCCTCGGCCAGGCATTTCAGGTTGCGCGGCACATAATCGCCGCCGACCATGTCGAGCACGATGTCGACGCCGCGCCCCTCGGTGAAGTCCTTCACCGCCTCGACAAAATCGACCGCCTTGTAGTTGATCGCCTTGGCCGCGCCCAGCGTCTCGGCCGCCGCGCATTTCTCGTCCGAGCCCGCCGTAACGATCACGGTCAGCCCGAAGAGACGACCCAGCAGGATCGCCATGGTGCCGATGCCGCTGGTCCCGCCATGCACCAGCAACGTGTCGCCCTGGTCGGCATAGGCGCGCTCGAAGACGTTGGTCCACACGGTGAACAGCGTCTCGGGCAGCGCGGCGGCCTGCACCATCGACAGGCCATGCGGCACCGTCAGGCAGTGGTCGGCGACCGCCACCGCATATTCGGCATAGCCGCCGCCGCCGATCAGCGCGCAGACCGGCTGGCCGAGCATCTCGGGCCCGACGCCCTCACCGACCGCGACGACCTGGCCCGCGATCTCCAGCCCCGGGATCGAGGGCGCGCCCGGCGGCGGTGGGTAGAGACCCTGGCGCTGCATGACGTCGGGCCGGTTCACCCCGGCGGCGGCGACGCGGATCAGCACCTCGCCCTCGCCCGGATGGGGCGTCGGGCGCCGGACAGGCACCAGCACCTCGGGACCGCCCGCCTCCGCGGGGTCGATGGCGGTCATCGTCTTCGGGATATCGCCGATCCCCATTCCCTCGCCAAATGCGTGCACCGGCTGCCATCCCCCATCATCGGCTCTCGTCCCACCGTTATTGACATCGGCGGCGACCGGGTCAACGCTGCATCCCATTATGGAACAGGACGATTCTCCGATCCGCCTTCCCGACGCCCTGGCCGCGTTGGTCCAGACCGATCTCGATCCGCTGTCGCTCGCCGAGCTGGAGACGCGGATCGCGGTGCTGGAGCAGGAGATCGCGCGGACCCGCCGCCACATGGAGCGTGCCACGCTCCACCGCGCCAGCGCCGACGCGCTCTTCAAGCGGTGACGCGCATGGGCCTCACCCGGCGCGCACGCACCGAGGCGGTCCCCTCTTCTTCGCACAATGTTTTTTGCTTCGCGCGATACGCTTTGTTCAGCGGCCGCGCGTTACACCCGCTTGATGCCGGGCCTCCCCGTCCCGACATTGGTCGAAACGAGGCGTCAGTCCATGGCGCTTCGGAAGGAGTATCGTAGATGCCATCTTTCGCCCCCGCGCTCGAGACCACGCTTCACAAGGCGCTGGAAGCCGCGACCGTGCGGCGCCACGAATATGCCACGCTGGAGCACCTCCTGCTCGCGCTGATCGACGACGACCATGCCTCCAAGGTGATGGAAGCCTGCCATGTCGACACGGGCGAGTTGAAGGCGACGGTCGCCCAGTATCTCGACACCGAACTCGACGCATTAAAGGTCGAGGCGGCGACCGACCCCTCCCCGACCAGCGGGTTCCAGCGCGTGGTCCAGCGCGCAATCCTGCACGTCCAGTCCTCGGGCCGCGACGAAGTGACCGGCGCGAACGTGCTGGTCGCGCTGTTCTCCGAACGCGAATCCTATGCCGTCTATTTCCTGCAGCAGCAGGACATGAGCCGCCTGGATGCCGTCAGCTTCATCAGCCACGGCGTCGGCAAGGGCGGGGCGACGAGCGAATCCACCCCGCCCAAGGGAGTCGAGGAGGAAAAGCCCGCCAAGCCCGCTGAAAAGGGCAAGGCCGAGAGCGCGCTCAAGCAGTTCACCGTCGACCTCAATGAAAAGGCCAAGATCGGCAAGGTCGATCCGCTGATCGGGCGCGGGCCGGAGGTGGACCGCACCGTCCAGATCCTGTGCCGCCGGTCGAAGAACAATCCTCTCTATGTGGGCGATCCCGGCGTCGGCAAGACCGCCATCGCCGAAGGCCTGGCGCGCAAGATCGTCGAGGGCGACGTTCCCGAGGTGCTGCTGAACGCCGTCATCTACTCGCTCGACATGGGCGCGCTGCTGGCGGGCACGCGGTATCGCGGCGATTTCGAGGAGCGGCTGAAGGCGGTCGTCAACGAGCTGGAGAAGCTGCCCCACGCGGTGCTCTTCATCGACGAGATCCACACCGTCATCGGCGCGGGCGCGACCAGCGGCGGGGCGATGGATGCGTCGAACCTGCTCAAGCCCGCACTGTCGGGCGGCACGATCCGCTGCATCGGCTCGACGACGTACAAGGAGTTCCGCAACCACTTCGAAAAGGACCGCGCGCTGCTGCGCCGGTTCCAGAAGATCGACGTCAACGAGCCGACGATCGAGGATACGATCAAGATCCTGGCGGGTCTGCGCTCGGCGTTCGAGGATCACCATCAGGTCAAGTATACCCCCGACGCGATCAAGTCGGCGGTGGAGCTGTCGGCGCGCTACATCAACGACCGCAAGCTGCCCGACAAGGCGATCGACGTGATCGACGAGGTCGGCGCGATGCAGATGCTGGTGCCGGTCAGCAAGCGCAAGAAGACGATCACGCCCAAGGAGATCGAGGCCGTGATCGCCACCATGGCGCGCATCCCGCCCAAGAGCGTGTCGACCGACGACCGCCAGCAGCTGGAAACGCTGGAAACCGATCTGAAGCGGGTGGTGTTCGGCCAGAATGCCGCGATCGAGAACCTGTCCTCGGCGATCAAGCTGAGCCGGGCGGGGCTTCGCGATCCCGACAAGCCGATCGGCAATTATCTGTTCACCGGACCCACCGGCGTCGGCAAGACCGAGGTCGCGCGCCAGCTGGCGACGATCCTGGGCATTCCGCTCCAGCGGTTCGACATGTCCGAATATATGGAGCGCCATTCGGTCAGCCGCCTGATCGGTGCCCCTCCCGGCTATGTCGGATACGACCAGGGCGGTCTGCTGACCGATGCGGTCGACCAGAACCCGCATTCGGTGCTGTTGCTCGACGAGATCGAGAAGGCGCATCCCGACCTGTTCAACATCCTGTTGCAGGTGATGGACAACGGGAAGCTGACCGATCACCACGGCAAGACGGTCGATTTCCGCAACACGATCCTGATCATGACGACCAATGCGGGCGCCGCCGACATGGCGCGCGAGACGGTCGGCTTCGGCAACCTCACCCGCGAGGGCGAGGATGAGCAGGCGGTGCAGAAGATGTTCACGCCGGAATTCCGCAACCGCCTGGATGCGATCGTGCCCTTCGGCTATCTGCCGCCCGAAGTCGTGGCGCGGGTGGTGGACAAGTTCATCCTCCAGCTCGAACTCCAGCTGGCCGACCGTCACGTCCATATCAGCCTGGACGAGGCGGCGAAGAGCTGGCTCACCGAGAAGGGCTATGACCGTCTGTACGGCGCACGCCCGATGGGCCGCCTGATCCAGGAGAAGATCAAGCAGCCGCTGGCCGAGGAACTGTTGTTCGGCAAGCTGGTCCATGGCGGCGAGGTGACGGTGAAGATGAAGGATGGCGCGCTGTCCTTCGCGATCGAACCGGCCGCGCCCAAGAAGCCGCGCAAGAAGGGCGGCAAGCCCGCCTCGGTCGACGCGAGCTGATCGATCGCACCGAAACGGTGACAATCAAAAAGGGCCGGGTGGAAACATCCGGCCCTTTTCATATGCATTTTGAACGACTTCACCGGTGAGGCGCGGCGGCACGTGAAATCTGCGTTACGCCGCCCTTAACTCTATTTTCGGCCTTTCGCGGGCAGATGAAGCACATGAAGGGCGCTTGGCCGATCACGATAGGCGCGTTGCTGCTGGCGGTGCTGGCCTTGATCTGGCCGTGGACGGAGGCGGACGCCCAGGTCGGCCGGAGCCTGACCACCTGTATCCGCCCTATCCGCGCCGGTGACGATGCCCGCACGCTGCTGACGCACGCCCAGGGGTTCGACTGTACCAGCGACCAGTCATCCCACGGCCCCGGCGATTTCTGGGTCCTGTCGCAACCCTTGCCCCGAATATCGGACGATGTTCGCGATCGGCTGGCCGTCAGCTTCGCCAGCACCTGGCAGGATGCGACGGCGCTTCACATTCTCTACGCCAACGGACAGATTCGCACCGTCGCCTTTACCAGCGCGACCACCGCTCCCTATCTGCTGCTCGGCCCGGTCATCGCGGTGCCCCTGCCCCATGAAGCGAGCTGGCCCGTGCGCATCCTGTGGGAGGCGCGCGGCGCGGCCAATATGCGCGGCGTCGTGCGCGGCGCGCGGATCGGCCTTCATGCCGACATGCTGGCGGTCGAGTCCTCGCTCGGGCTGGTCTATGGCGTCATCATCGGCGTCGTCGTCGGCCTGGCGGTGTACAACATGGCCCTCTGGCCGGCGCTCCGCCAGCCGCTCCAGCCCGTCTATTGCCTGCTGCTGTTCTTCATCACCGGCTATACCCTGTCCTCCTCCGGGCTGATCGGCCAGTGGCTGCCCTGGCTCGACAATAACGAGCGGCATCGGTGGAACGCGATCATGCTGGGCGGGGTCGCGATGACCCTGATCGTCTTCTCGCGCCATTTCTTCGAACGGAAGGTGTTCGAGGGCTGGCTGGACCGCATGGCCGTCATCTGCTTCGTGCTGATCGCCATTCCCAACATCGCCTTTGCGCTGCTGGCTCCGCACTGGATCATCCCGCTCGACCAGGCGGTCCTGATAGGCTTCATGATACTGCTGTTCTTCCTTATCGCGGTGCTGGCGCAGGCCTGGCGGCGGCGGAGCAATTTCCTATGGGCCTTCGCCATCGCCTGGGGCACGCCGATCGGGCTGGCGATGTTCCGGGTGCTCAATGCGCTGCACCTGATCGAGTGGCGGCCCTGGATCGACCAGTCGACCGTATTGTCGATGGGCGTCGAGGCACTGATCGCCAGCCTGGGCGTCGCGTACCGCATCTATCTGCTCAGCCGCGAGCGCGATCTGGCCCGCGCGGACGAGCGGGTGGCGCGCCGTCTGGCCGACACCGATCCGCTGACCGGGCTGTTCAACCGCCGCGCCTTTCTGGAACAGGCGACCGGGCGGAGCGGGCCGCAGACGCTGATCCTGGCGGATATCGATCACTTCAAGCGGATCAACGACACGCTGGGCCATGACGGCGGCGACGAGGTGCTGCGCATCTTTGCTCGGACGCTGGGCGAGGCGGTGGGTCTGGACATGCTGGTCGCCCGGATCGGCGGCGAGGAATTCGCGCTGCTGGCCGATGCCGAACGCGCGCCCGATCCGGATAGGCTGCTCGCCCGGCTGCGCGGCACCAGCTATCCGTCGGGGCTGACCGTCACCGCCAGCCTGGGGCTGTGCACCGGCCCCATGGCCGACGAATCGGATTGGCGCCTGTTGTACCGCGAGGCGGATCAGGCCCTGTTCGCGGCCAAGAATGGCGGGCGCGACCGCGCCTGCTGGGGCGTCCCGATCGACCCCGAACCCCGGCCCAACGGACTATTGCCCGCCATCCGTCCGCATCGTAAGACGACGCCCGAGGGGAAGGGACTGTGCGCGAACGGCGGATCATGACGGCTGGACTGGTGCTGGCGCTGATCGGCCTGGGCTGGTGCCATCCCACGGCCGATGTCCGCCTCATTACCCATGACCTGACCGACCGCTCGCCCCGCCGGGTGCAGGCGGCGCTCGACCTGGGTCTGTTCGGTGTCTCGTTTCTCTACACCTGGACCGTCGACCGGCTCCGCTGACGCCCGTCTTATTCCTCCCCTGCAAGGGGAGGTGGCAGGGCGCAGCCCTGACGGAGGGGTGTCGCCCTATCGAGAGCGGGACACCCCTCCACCATCCTTCGAATGGTCCCCCTCCCCTTGCAGGGGAGGAATAACGAGACTGTCAGTTCGTGATGAGTGCGAGTGTCCTTGCGCGCGCCGGGTCGGTATCGCATAGCGGCGTCATGGATACGCCCATCGAAGAACTGACGTTCGAGGACGCCCTCAAGGAATTGGAGAGGATCGTCGGCCGACTGGAAAGCGGCGAAGCGACGCTCGACGAATCGATCCGCCTCTATGAGCGCGGCGATCGTCTGCGCCAGCGCTGCGCCGAACGGCTCGACGCCGCCCAGGCCCGGATCGAGGCGATCCGCCTCGACGCCGAGGGCAAGGCCGCGGGCACCCGCCCGTTTCAGGCGGGTTGAGGGTGACGCTCGCCGCCACCGCCCTGCCCGAGGCGCTGACCGAAGTCGCCGAGGATATCGATCGCCGCTTTGCCGAGCTGCTCGCCGATCCGGGCGATCCGCGCGCCTCGCTCTATGCAGCGATGCGCCATGCCGCGATCGGCGGCGGCAAGCGGCTGCGCCCGCTGCTCGTCTTCGCCACCGCCCATCTGTTCGCGGTCGACCGCGATACGGCGGGCTGGGTCGCGACGGCGCTGGAGGCGATCCACGTCTATTCGCTGATCCATGACGATCTGCCCGCGATGGACGATGACGATATGCGGCGCGGCAAGCCGACCGTCCACAAGGCGTTCGACGAGGCGACCGCGATCCTGGCGGGCGACTGCCTCCATGCGCTGGCCTTCGAGATCCTGGCCGATCCGGCGACCCATGCCGATCCCTTCATCCGGTCCGAGCTGATCCTCGACCTCGCGCGTGCCTCCGGCCCCGGCGGCATGGCGGGCGGGCAGCAGATGGACCTGGAGGCCGAGCGGCAGGTGTTCGACCTCGCCACCGTCACCCGGCTGCAGCAGATGAAGACGGGCGCGCTGATCTGCGCCGCGGTCGAGGCGGGCGCCATCCTGGGCCGCGTGCCGCCCGAGGGCCGCACGCACCTGCGCGGCTATGCGCATGACCTGGGACTCGCCTTCCAGATTGCCGACGACCTGCTCGATGCCGAGGGAGACGAGGCGGCGGCGGGCAAGAAGCTGCGCAAGGATCAGGATGCGGGCAAGGCGACCTTCCTCAGCCTGCTCGGCGTCGAGCGCGCGCGCGAACAATGCCGGATGCTGGTCGTCCAGGCGATCGAGCATTTGCGCGACTACGGCCCCGAGGCCGATCTGCTCCGCGCCATCGCGTCTTACGTGGTGGAGCGCGACCGTTGACCCGGATCGGCGTCTATCCCGGCACCTTCGATCCCGTGACGCTCGGCCATATGGACATCATCCGGCGCGGCGCGAAGCTGGTCGACCGGCTGGTGATCGGCGTCACCACCAACCCCTCCAAATCGCCCATGTTCACGCTGGACGAGCGCATGGAGATGGTCCGGCGCGAGGTCGAGGGTGTCGCGGGCGAGATTCATGTCGTCGCCTTCGATTCGCTGCTGATGGACTTTGCCGAGCGTGAGGGCGCGAAGGTCATCGTCCGGGGCCTGCGCGCCGTCGCCGACTTCGAATATGAGTATCAGATGGCGGGCATGAACCAGCAGATCAATCCGCGGGTCGAAACCGTCTTCCTGATGGCCGACGTCGCGCTGCAACCCATTGCCAGCCGGCTGGTCAAGGAGATCGCGATGTATGGCGGCAACATCGCCAAGTTCGTGACGCCCGCCGTGTGCGAGGATGTGGTGCAGCGCGTCGAGAAGCTCGGCCGCAAGGGCAGCTGATATCCTCCCCGCTCGCGGGGAGGTGGCAGGCCGCAGGCCTGACGGAGGGGGGCTTCCTCCAGGTACAACCTTTGTGGAAAGCCCCCTCCACCATGCTTCGCATGGTCCCCCTCCCCGTGCCGGGGAGGATATTCACCTCCAAAAGGTTCAGATTGGCGCAAGGGGCGATTTGCTCTACAGCCCCTCCATTCCTTCCCTTGTCGTAGAGATATGATGCGCGTTCTCGCCGCTCTTGCCATGATGATGGCCAGCCTGATCGCCGTTCCGGCACAGGCGCAGAAACAGTCCCAGGCTCAGCCGAAATTCACCTCCCCCGCCAAGGCCGCGCAGGTTCTGGAGGACAATGTCACCGGCCGCCCTACCCCGCCGCCCGTCACCGACAAGGAGAATCTCTGGCTGCTCGACCTGTCGACCGGCGGCCGGGTGACGATCTGGCTGCGCCCCGATGTCGCGCCCAAGATGGTCGAGCGGATCAAGACGCTGACCCGGCGTCACTTTTATGACGGCCTGACCTTCCACCGCGTGATCGACGGCTTCATGGCGCAGGGCGGCGATCCCAAGGGCGACGGCACCGGCGGCTCGGACCTGCCCAACGTACCCGCCGAGTTCAACTATCTGCCGCATGTGCGCGGATCGGTCGCCGCCGCGCGTGCCGACGATCCCAACAGCGCGAACAGCCAGTTCTACATCGTCTTCCAGCCGCGCTTCGCGCTCGACAAGAAGTACACGGTGTTCGGCCGGGTGATCGACGGCATGCAATATGTCGACCGCATCGAGCGGGGCGAGCCGCCCGCGAACCCCAGCCGGATCGTCCACGCCTATGTCGCGGCGGACAATCCCCCGGCCTATGTGCCGATGGCCCCGGCACCCGCCGCCGATCTGGGTGCGCCCGTGACCCTGCCGGGCGCGGCCCCCAAGCCCGTCTCCATCACCCCGGCGCGCCGCCCCGCCCCGAAGGCGGCTCCGGCCAAGAAGGCGGCGACGGCCACCAAGTGAACGTAGATCTGTTCGACTTCGCGCTGCCGCCCGAGCGGATCGCGCTGTACCCGGCATCCCCGCGCGACTCGGCGCGGATGCTGGTCCTCGACGGTGACGCCACCCGCGACCAGCGGGTGAGCGATCTGCCCGCCGCCTTGCGCGCGGGCGACCTGCTGGTGTTCAACGACACGCGCGTCATCCCCGCGCAGCTGGAAGGCGTGCGGGGAGAGGCGCGGATCGGCGCGACCCTGCACAAGCGCGAGGGCACGCGGCGCTGGCGCGCCTTCATCCGCAACGCCAAGCGGTTGCGCGATGGCGACGTGATCGACTTCGGCGCAGGCGTCTCCGCCACGGCGCGCGATCGAGCCGAGGATGGCAGCTTCGCGCTCGACTTTGCCGGGGACGAACCGGTGGAGCTGCTGCTGGAGCGGGCGGGCACCATGCCCCTGCCCCCCTATATCGCGCAGAAACGCGGCGTGACCGAGAAGGACGCCGACGACTATCAGACGATGTTCGCGCAGGAGCCCGGCGCGGTCGCAGCCCCCACGGCGGCGCTGCACTTCACGCCGGGCCTGCTGGATTCGCTGGCGGCGGCGGGGATCGAGCATGCCACGCTGACCCTGCATGTCGGCGCAGGCACTTTCCTGCCGGTCAAGGCCGAGGACACGGCCGACCACAAGATGCACGCCGAATGGGGCCGCATCGACGCCGCGACCGCCGACCGGCTGAACGCGGTCAAGGCAAGGGGCGGCCGGGTGATCGCGGTCGGCACCACCTCGCTGCGCCTGATCGAAAGCGCGGCCGGAGAGGACGGCGTGATCCGCCCGTTCGAGGGCGACACCGCGATCTTCATCACGCCGGGCTATCGCTTTCGCGGCATCGACGGGCTGATGACCAATTTCCACCTGCCGCGCTCGACCCTGTTCATGCTGGTATCGGCCCTGATGGGACTGGACCGGATGCAGGCGGCCTATGCCCATGCGATCGCGAATGCGTATCGCTTCTATTCCTATGGCGACGCGTCGCTGCTGCTGCCGGAACGCCCTGCATGATCCTGTTCGCCCTGCTTCTGATGCAGGCGACACAGACCGCCGCGCAGGAGGCGGACAATACGGTCGTCGTCACCGCACGCCCCAAGCCCTTCGCGCAGACGCCCGCGACCATGGTGGTCGAGCCGGTGGCGATGATGATCGCGACGCTCGACAGCGATGGTGACGGCAAGACCAGCCGCGCCGAGATGGAGGCGGGGGTCAAGCGCAGCTATGACGCGATCGACACCACGCATCAGGGATCGATCGGCTATCTCCAGTTCGCCGACTGGGCCGAGCGTTGGCTGGGGGATCGCAATGCGCTGCCCAGCCCCTTCGATGTCGATAAGAACAGCGACAATCGCATCACCCTGGCCGAGTTGCAGGCGCATTTCTCGCGCCTGTTCTCGCGCTTCGACCGCGATCAGGACGGCGCGATCAGCCGCACCGAGGCGCTGACCATCCGCACCACCCCCGTTGACGCCAACGGCCCGACCGGCCCGCTTCGGCCCCGAGACAGAAAATGACCGCCCGCTTCTCCTTTTCCATCCACGCCACCGACGGCCGCGCCCGCACCGGCACCATCACCATGAAGCGCGGCGAGATTCGCACCCCCGCCTTCATGCCCGTCGGCACCGCCGCCACCGTCAAGGCGATGAAGCCCGGCGACGTGCGTGCGAGCGGTGCGGACATCATCCTGGGCAACACCTATCACCTGATGCTGCGCCCCGGTGCCGAGCGGGTGAACCGGCTGGGCGGGCTGCACGGCTTCATGGGCTGGGACCGGCCGATCCTGACCGACTCGGGCGGCTATCAGGTGATGAGTCTCGCCGAACTGACCAAGCGGTCCGAGGATGGCGTCGCGTTCAAGAGCCATCTCGACGGCACCCGCCATCTGCTCAGCCCCGAACGCTCGATCGAAATCCAGCGGCTGCTAGGCTCCAACATCGTGATGGCGTTCGACGAACTGGTCCCCACCACCTCGACCCGCGAGGTTCAGGCCAGCGCCATGGAACGCTCGATGCGCTGGGCGAAGCGCAGCCGCGACGCCTTCGACGCGGGCGGCCAACATGCCGAGGACAATGCGATCTTCGGCATCCAGCAGGGTGCGCTGGACGAAGGGTTCCGCAAGGCGTCGGCCGATGCGCTGATCGATATCGGGTTCGACGGTTACGCGATCGGCGGCCTCGCGGTCGGCGAGGGGCAGGAGGCGATGTTCGGCTGCCTCGACTTCGCGCCGGGCCAGTTGCCGGTCGAAAAGCCGCGCTACCTGATGGGCGTGGGCAAGCCGACCGATATCGTCGGCGCGGTCGAGCGCGGGGTCGACATGTTCGACTGCGTGCTGCCGACCCGCTCGGGCCGGACGGGACAGGCCTTTACGCGCCAAGGCCCGATCAACATCCGCAACGCGCGCTTCACCGAGGATCAGGGGCCGCTCGACCCCGCCTGTGGCTGTCCGGTCTGTTCGACCTGGAGCCGCGCCTATCTGCATCATCTGGTCCGCGCGGGCGAAATCCTGGGCGCGATGCTGATGACCGAGCATAATATCTGGTTCTACCAGCAGATGATGGCCGATCTGCGCGCCGCGATCGTTGAAGGGCGACTGACGGCCTTTGCGGACGACTTCCGGGCGCGCTACGCTGCCGGACAGTAGGAGAGTAACCATGACCGATCGTATCGAAGACGCCCCCAACGAAATCCTCGCCGCCGCCAAGGAGGCCAAGGATCACGCCGTCGCCGCCGCCGAAGCCACCGCCACGTCGATCAAGGAAAAGACGCGCAACTGGCCGATGGGCAAGATCGGCCTGGGCGTCGGCATCGGTTCGGCCGCGATCGCCGCCGCCGTGCTGTACGGCACGCGCAACAAGTCCAAGTAATCCGTCTCCAATAACGAGGGTTTTCATGCGCCTTTTCCGTGCCGCGCTTCTGCTCGGCGTCGCCGCCCTTCCTACACTGGCCGGGGCGCAAACCGCACCGTCACCGGCGCGCACGGAAAGCGTGAAGCCCATCGCCTTCACCACGCGCACTTTGCCCAACGGCCTGCGCGTCTATGCCATTCGCGACACGACGACGCCCAATGTCTCGGTCCAGGTCTGGTATGATGTCGGGTCGAAGGACGACCCCAAGGGCCGCTCGGGCTTTGCGCACATGTTCGAGCATCTGATGTTCAAGGCGACGCGCAACCTCGTCCCCGAACAGATGGATCGGCTGACCGAGGATGTCGGCGGCTATAACAACGCCTCCACCGCCGACGACTATACCAATTATTTCGAGGTGGTGCCCGCCAACCACCTGCAACGCCTGCTCTTCGCCGAGGCGGATCGCATGGCGTCGCTGGTCGTCGAGCCCAAGAGCTTCGCCAGCGAACGCGACGTGGTGAAGGAGGAACTGCGCCAGCGCACCCTCGCCCAGCCCTATGGCAAGTTGTTTGCCATCTATTACCCCGAGCTGGCGTACAGCGTTCACCCCTATGCGCGGCCGGGTATCGGCAGCCTGGAGGAACTGGAGTCGGCGGGCATCGACGATGTGCGCGCCTTCCACGCCACCTATTACCGGCCCGACAACGCGGTTCTGGTCGTGGCGGGCAATTTCGATCCCGCGCAGCTGAACCGCTGGGTCGACCAGTATTTCGCGAATATCAAGCGCCCCGCGACCGCGATCCCGCGCGTCACCGTGCAGGAACCGGCGCGCAAGGAGGCGGTATCGCGCACCGTCTATGAGCCCAACACGCCGCTGCCCGCCGTGCTCGTCAGCTATCACATCCCGCCCGAGCGCAGCGCCGACACCCCTGCGCTGATGGTGCTCAACGCGATCCTGTCGGCGGGCGAAAGCTCGCGGCTGTATGAGGATCTGGTCTATCGCGACCAGCTGGCCCAGTCGGCCGCGACCTTCCTCGACACCAAGCAGGCGACCGGCAACATCGTGCTGTATGCGATGATGGCGAGTGGCAAGCCGGTGGCCGAGGGCGAAGCGGCGCTGAAGAAGGAGGTCGCCCGGCTGCGCGACGCCCCCGTCTCCGCCACCGAACTGGCCGAGGCGAAGAACGAGCTTCTGACCGCCGCGCTCAAGCAGCGCGAAACCGCAGAGGGCAAGGCCAGCCTGATCGCCAACAGCGTGATCGTCGATGGCGACCCCAGCGCCGCCGACCGCCAGATCGCCGCCGTACAGAAGGTGACGGCCGCAGATATCCAGCGGGTCGCGCGCGCCTATCTGAACGACAATCAAAGCGCGACCATCCGCTATCTGCCCGACAGCGAACGTCCGGCAAATGTCCGGATGATGCCGATCGAGATCGCGCCCACGGTCCAGATGGCGGCGCTGACCCCTCCCGCCAATATCGAGGTGGTGACGCCCGCCCCGGAGGGCCAGCGCATCCTGCCCCCCGCGCCCGGCGCGGCCATCGCCCCCACACTGCCTCAGCCTGTCGCGACCACCCTGCCCAACGGCCTGCGCGTCGTGACGGTCGAGCGGCACGACCTGCCGCTCGTCACCGCCTCGCTGGTGGCGCTGGGCGGGGCCGCCACCGATCCGGTCGGCAAGGCGGGCGCGAGCAGCCTGTCGGCCGAGCTGATGACCAAGGGCACCACGACCCGCTCGGCGACCGAGATCGCACGCGCGGTCGAAAGCCTGGGCGGATCGATTGCGGCCGGTGCCTCGGATGACGGCGCCACCATCGACCTGACCGTCCCCTCGGCGCAGCTCGGCACCGCGATGACCATCCTGGCCGATGTCGCGACCAACCCGGCGTTCAAGCAGGAAGAGATCGACCGCGCCCGCACCCAGTCGATCGACAGCCTGAACGTCGCGATGCAGAACCCGGCGCAGCTTTCGGCGATGGTCGCCGACCGCGTGGTCTATGGCGCGCGTCCCTATGGCCAGCCGCTGTCGGGCACGCCCGCCTCGCTGAAGGGGCTGACCCGTGCCGACCTGACCGCCGCCTATGCGCGCAGCTGGAAGCCGGGCCAGGCGACGCTGCTGCTGGTCGGCGACGTGACGCCCGCGCAGGCCAGGCAGGTCGCCGAGCGCTATCTGGGCAACTGGCGGGTGGCCGGAGCCGCCGTGACCGCACCCAAGGCCCCTGAACCCGCCTTCCCCGCGCCGCGCGTCATCGTCGTCGACATGCCCGACGCCGGACAGGCGGGCGTGGTCGTCGCACGCTCGGGCATCCGCCGCGCCGATGACCGCTATTATCCGCTGGCGGTCGCCAACACCGTGCTGGGCGGCGGTTTTTCGTCACGGCTCAATCAGGAAATCCGCATCAAGCGCGGGCTGGCCTATGGCGCGGGCAGCTCCGTGGCGACGGGCCGTGACATCGGCCTGATCTCCGCGCGGACCCAGACCAAGAATCCCTCGGCCGCCGAAGTGGTCGGGCTGATCGATGCCGAGATGCGCAAGCTGGGCACCGCACCCGTGCCGCAGGACGAACTGGCGACGCGGCAGGCGGTTCTGGTCGGCGGGTTCGGCCGGACCATCGAGACGACCGACGGCATTGCCGACATATTGGCCAACTATACGCTGCAAGGCGTGCCGCTGGAAGAGCTGAGCCGCTATATCCCGCGCGTTCAGGCGGTGGACCCGACGGCGGTGGAGTCTGTGTCGGCCACGCTGCTCGACCCCAGGGCGGCCAGCATCATCGTGGTCGGCGACGCCAAGCAGTTCCTGCCCGCGCTGCGCCAGGCGCATCCGGAGGTGGAGGTCATCCCGGCCGCCTCGGTCAATCTCGACTCGCCCAGGCTGCGCTGACCGTCCATTCCTCCCCAGGCCCGGCCTGGGGAGGACGCGACGGAAAATCCTTAACCCTCTCGGGTATAACCAATAGCCGAGAGCGGCAGGGTTGGAGGATTCCCCACATTGCGGGTGGCGAAGCGGACCGTAAGGCGGATGATACAGGTCTGGCTGGCGCTGCTCGGCCTGATGCTGACGTTCGGCCTGGTGCTGGCCGCGCAAGGAGCCTTGCGACGGGCCAGACAACCGGCTGCGGTCGCGCCATCGCCGCAAGCCTCTCCGGCCGCGACCACGCCCGCTCCCGTCGCCGATGCGCGGCCTGCCATCGATGGCAGTACGGGAACCGTCGCCCTCCCCGCGCTGCCGATCCCGCCCGGGGCCAGCACCGCCGATCCCGGCGTGGTGGCCGCCCGGCCCTTTGCCTGGGGCCGGGCGACCGCGATCGACAAGGCGCGCGCGATGCAGTGCCTGACCGCCGCCATCTATTACGAAGCGGGTGGCGAGAGCATCGACGGCCAGCGGGCGGTGGCGCAGGTCGTGCTCAACCGCGCGCGGCATCCGGCCTTTCCCGCCACGGTCTGCGGCGTCGTCTATCAGGGGGTCGAGCGCGCACATTGCCAGTTCAGCTTCGCCTGCGACGGCGCGCTGAACCGCGCCCCCGCCATTACCGGCTGGTCCCGCGCGGCGCAGGTCGCAGCGGCAGCGCTATCGGGTGGAGTCTATGCGCCGGTCGGGCTGGCGACGCATTACCATAGCTTCGCCGTCGCGCCTGCCTGGAACCGCGCCATGGTGATGACCGACATGGTCGGCGCGCATCTGTTCCACCGCTGGAAGGGCTATTGGGGCACCGCCGCCGCGATGAACCGCGCCTATGCGGGGGGAGAGGTGCTTCCCATGCTCGCTCCGGCACCGGAAACGGCGAGCAGCGACGTGCTGCCGCCCGCTCCGGCAACCCTGCCCGCGCCGCCCCTGCCCGCGCCGCCCCTACCCGGTGCGACTCCCGGTGCTACTCCCGGCGCGACACCCGCTGCGGCCCGCCCGGCCCCGACACGCGAAACGCCGACCCCCACTCCGCCACGCGAGACGGGGATCAGCGACCGGCTGGCCACATCGGGCCGGATACTGGACAAATGGAAGGACAGCGGCCGCCCGATCGAGCGGCCCGACGCACCGCGCCCGAACAATCCGGACGCGGCGGCCGTCACCAATCAGCGGCGATGATTGCGGTCGTGCTTCTCGAAGCGGACCTGGCGGCTCAGCATCGCGTAGCGACGGTCCAGATCATTGCGCTCCGAGACGCTCAGGCCACCGCCCGACCGGCGATAGCGATATTCGAGCTGGTTGAGACCACGCAGTTCGGACTGGAGGCGGTTGGCCTCGCGCCGGTTCAGCGCGCCAGAGCGGATGCCCTGGTCGATCCGCTGCTGCAACTGGCCCTGGCGCTGCGCGATCGGGGTCCAGCGCTGCGCCTCGGCGACCGTCGGGACGGCGATGGTGGCGAAACCCAGACCTGCAAGGATCATGGCCTTCATGATGACACTCCCTTAATAAAGCGGGCGATTACTGGCCCGATCCACAATATGGGTCGTGACAATCGCAAAGCCATACCAAGGACTTGGCTATTGTGTCGCCAATTGTCGCAGAAAATGACATGGCGTTCATCTGGGGTTTATCAGAGCCGGACATGACAAGGCCGGCTCTCTCCTTGCAACGGGAAGAGAACCGGCCCAATCGATTGTCGCATATCAGCAGCCGGTATCAGCGGCAGCGGACATTGTTCCGCTCGATCGCGCGTCCGGCCAGCGCACCGCCCGCCGCACCCAGCAGCGTGCCCAGCGTCTGCGATCCGCCCGAGGTGATCGCGGCACCCAGCGCACCGCCCGCGATGCCGCCGACGATCAAGCCGGTCGTGCCGTCGTTGCGACGGCAATAATAGCGGCCGTCCTGCCCGACATAGACCCGGTCGTTGCGACCGAGGCGACGTTCGCGATAGCGCGCATTGTCGACATAATAACGATCGGCGTAATAGCCGCCATAAGCGGGGTCGGGCCGGTTATAGTCATAGGCATAGCGCGGGCCGCCATAGCCGCCGCCCAGGCCGCCACCATAGGTCGAGCAACCCGAAACCAGCGTCGCTGCGGCCACCAGGCCGAGAGTCAGTGCACGCATTAGATCCTCCCTCATGGGTGATGCGGGGGAAGCGCGTGATTCGGGAAAAGGTTGCGACAGGTTAAGGCGGTTTAAGAGGTAGGTCATATGGCACGGGTCAGGCATGCCCTTCGACTTCGCTCAGTGCGAACGAGGTGAATGGCCGGGATCCTCTCAGGGCGGATCGCCATTCAGCCGCCCCTTTCATTCCTCCCCTGCAAGGGGAGGGGGACCAAAGCGAAGCGGTGGTGGAGGGGTGTCACCGCTTGCAAGGTTCGAACAACCTCTCGGGCGGGGACACCCCTCCGTCAGGCCTTCTGCCTGCCACCTCCCCTGCAAGGGGAGGAAAAGGTGAATGTCGATCCGATCTGGGCTTGGCCTCCAGCCCCCGTTCAGCCTGAGCGAAGTCGAAGGCCACGGGGATCGCCATAGTTCCCGCATAAGGGAGGTGGCAGAGCGAGAGGGGAGCCGCCACGCACGTCCTTCACGCGGCCGGCCCCCTCCACCATGCCGCGCATGGTCCCCCTCACCGTGCCGGGGAGGATCGTTATTCCGCCGCCTGCGCCTGTCCCTTGTCGAGCAGCGGCTTCAGATATTTGCCGGTAAAGCTGCGCGGTTCGGCGGCGACCACCTCCGGCGTGCCCACCGCAACGATCTCGCCGCCCTTCACGCCGCCCTCGGGGCCGAGATCGACGATCCAGTCGGCGGTCTTGATGACGTCGAGATTATGCTCGATCACCACCACCGTATTGCCCTGCTCGACCAGTGCATGGAGCACTTCGAGCAATTTGCGAACGTCCTCGAAGTGAAGCCCGGTCGTCGGTTCGTCGAGGATGTAGAGCGTGTTGCCCGTCGCGCGGCGCGACAATTCCTTGGCCAGCTTCACCCGCTGCGCCTCGCCGCCCGACAGGGTCGTCGCCTGCTGGCCGACCTTGACGTAACCCAGCCCGACCTCGACCAGCATCGCCATCTTGTCGCGGATCGGCGGCACCGCCTGGAAGAATTCGGCGGCATCCTCGACCGTCATGTCGAGCACATCGGCGATCGAATGTCCCTTGAACTTCACCTCCAGCGTCTCGCGATTGTAGCGCGCGCCGTGGCACACGTCGCAGGTGACGTAGACGTCGGGCAGGAAGTGCATCTCGATCTTGAGCACGCCGTCGCCCTGGCACGCCTCGCACCGCCCGCCCTTCACGTTGAACGAGAAGCGACCGGGCTTGTAGCCGCGCGCCTGCGCCTCGGGCAGCCCGGCGAACCAGTCGCGGATCTGCGTGAAGGCGCCGGTATAGGTCGCCGGGTTCGACCGGGGCGTACGGCCGATCGGCGACTGGTCGATATCGATCACCTTGTCGAGATGATCGAGCCCGGTGATCTTCTCATGCTTTCCCGCCAGGATGCGCGCGCCATTCAGCGAGCGTGCGGCGGCGGCATAGAGGGTGTCGATGGTGAAGCTCGACTTGCCCGATCCCGATACGCCGGTGATACAGGTGAAGGTGCCCAGCGGAATGCTCGCGGTCACGCCCTGAAGATTGTTCGCGGTCGCCTTGTGAACGGTCAGCTTCTTGCCCGAACCCTTGCGCCGCTTGGCCGGAACCGCAACCTCGCGCGTGCCGTTCAGATAATCGGCGGTGACGCTGGTCTTGGACTTGAGCAACTGCTTGAGCGTGCCGTGCGCGACGATCTGGCCGCCATGCACGCCCGCGCCCGGCCCCATGTCGATGACATAGTCGGCGGTGCGGATCGCGTCCTCGTCATGCTCGACGACCAGCACGGTGTTGCCCAGGTCGCGCAGTCGTCGCAGCGTCGCGAGCAGCATGTCGTTGTCGCGCTGGTGCAGGCCGATCGAAGGCTCGTCGAGCACGTAGAGCACGCCCGACAGGCCGGAGCCGATCTGCGACGCCAAGCGAATTCGCTGGCTCTCGCCGCCCGACAAGGTGCCGCTGGTCCGGTCGAGATTCAGGTAATCGAGGCCCACATTGTTGAGGAAACCCAGCCGCTCGACGATCTCCTTGAGGATCGGCTGGGCGATGGCGCGCTGCTGATCGGTCAGATGGTCGGGCAGGCCGGTGAAGAAAGCCAGCGCATCGACCACCGACAGATGCGTGGCGTAGGAAATGTCCTGCATGGCGATCTTCACCGCCAGCGCCTCGGGCTTCAACCGCGCGCCGTGGCAGACTTCGCAAGGCTGCGACGACTGATAGTTGGACAGTTCCTCGCGCATCCAGGCGCTCTCGGTCTGGAGCATCCGGCGGTTGAGATTGCCGATCACGCCCTCGAACGGCTTCTTCACATCGTACGACTTCTTGCCGTCGACGAAGGTCAGCGTGACCGCCTTGCCCTTGGTGCCATGCAGGATCGCCTGATGCACCGACGGGTCCAGATCCTTCCACGGCGTCTCCAACGAGAAGCCGAACTCGCGCGCGAGACTCCCCAGCACCTGCATATAATAGGGGCTGGGCGGGTTGGACTTGGCCCAGGGCACGACCGCGCCCTTCTTGATCGACAGCTCGTGATTGGGGACGACCAGGTCTTCGTCGAAGATCAGCTTCTCGCCCAGACCGTCACAGGCCGGGCACGCCCCCTGCGGCGCGTTGAACGAGAACAGGCGCGGTTCGATCTCGGAAATGGTGAAGCCGCTGATCGGGCAGGCGAACTTCTCCGAAAACACGATCCGGCCATCGGGCGCGTTGTTGCCCAGCACGGCGGACTTGGGCGTCGCGGGCTCGACCGGATCGGCGGGGTCGACATAGGCCAGACCGTCCGCCAGCTTCAGCGCGGTCTCGAAGCTGTCGGCCAGTCGCGTCGCGATATCCTCGCGCACGACCAGACGATCGACCACCACTTCGATGTCATGCTTGAACTTCTTGTCGAGCGCGGGGGCCTCGTCGATTTCGTAAAGCTGGCCGTCGATGCGGACGCGGGTGAAGCCCGCCTTCTGCCACTCGGCCATTTCCTTGCGATATTCGCCCTTGCGGCCGCGCACGACGGGGGCGAGCAGGTACAGGCGCGTACCTTCGGGGAGCGTCATCACCCGGTCGACCATCTGGCTGACCGTCTGCGCCGCGATCGGCTCTCCGGTGGCGGGCGAGTACGGAATGCCCACACGCGCCCAAAGCAGGCGCATATAGTCGTAGATTTCGGTGACCGTCGCCACGGTCGAACGCGGGTTGCGGCTGGTCGTCTTCTGCTCGATCGAGATGGCGGGCGACAGCCCCTCGATATGGTCGACGTCCGGCTTCTGCATCATTTCCAGAAACTGGCGCGCATAGGCCGACAGCGACTCGACGTAACGCCGCTGCCCCTCGGCATAGATGGTGTCGAACGCCAGCGAAGACTTGCCCGACCCCGACAGGCCGGTGATCACCGTCAGCGTGTCACGGGGAATGTCGATATCGACATCCTTGAGATTATGCTCGCGCGCGCCGCGGACGGAAATCTTGGTCAGCATGAGGCAGGTTCTACTTCTGTTCCGGGAGGAAGGCCAGAGGCGAGATAGGGAGCGGCATGGCCGGTTTCGAGGGGGCGGGCTTGCGGTAACGTGCGACCTTCGCCCATGATCCCCGCCGATCGCCGTTCAAGGGGGAGTAGTTACCGACGTGTCGAAGACCTTGCACCTGACCGCCCTGTTGCTGCTGGCCTCCAGCACCGCCACCCCCGCCTTCGCGCAAAAGGCCGAGAAGACCGAGACCAAGACGACCACAGAGACCAAGGACGACGACAGCAAGCGCCCGCCCCTGCCCGCCGACAAGACGATTAGTCAGAGCGCGCGGATCGGCGGCCGGGTCATCAACTACAAGGCGACCATCGGCAAGATCGCAGTGCGCGACGACAAGGGCAAGGAGATCGGGCAGGTCGTCTATACCGCCTATACCGTGCCCGGCGGCGATGTGCGGCGGCCGGTCACCTTCGCCTTCAACGGCGGGCCGGGCGCGGCCTCGGTCTATCTGAACCTGGGCGCGGTCGGCCCGAAGCGCGTGCCGTTCGGCGCGCAGGGCGACGCCCCCTCCGACGCGCCGGTGACGACCGACAATCCCAATAGCTGGCTGGACTTCACCGACCTGGTCTTCATCGATCCGGTCGGCACCGGCTTCAGCCGCAGCCTGGTCGACGAGGCGGAGACCAAGAAGGCCTTCTTCGCCAACGACCCGGACATCAAATATCTGTCCAAGGTCGTCTATGACTGGCTGGTCAAGGAAGGGCGGTTGCGCTCGCCGAAATATATCATGGGCGAAAGCTATGGCGGCTATCGCGCGCCGCGCATCGCCTATGAGCTTCAGTCGCAGATCGGCGTCGGGGTGAACGGGCTGGTGATGGTGTCGCCCTATCTCGACCCGGCTTCGGGCGACGACGCCACCGCGCTGTCGCCCTTGCCGTGGATGATCGACCTGCCCTCGATGGCCGCCGCGCAACTGGAGCGGCAGGGCAAGCTGACCCCGGAAGCGATGGCGGGGGTCGAGGCCTATGCGCGCGGCGATTACCTGCGCGACCTGATGCGCGGGCGGTCGGACACTCAGGCGGTCGACCGGATGGTCAGTCGCGTGACCGAGCTGACCGGGTTGGACCCCGCGCTGGTTCGCAGGCTGGGCGGGCGGATCGATACGCGGACATATCTGCGCGAAATCCATCGCAACGACTCGACGATCGGCAGCATCTACGACTCGAACGTCACCGCCTTCGACCCCTTCCCCTGGTCGTCGCAGCAGCGGTCCAACGACCCGCTGCTCGACTCGCTGATCGCGCCGACGACCAGCGCGATGGTCGATTTCGTGACGCGCGAAGTCGGCTGGAAGACCGACGCGCGCTATCACGCGCTGTCCTATGAGGTGAACAGCGCCTGGGATCGCGGCAAGCCCGACGACACCCCCGTCACCGACCTGCGCAAGGCGATCGCCAACGACCCGAAGATGAAGGTGATGATCGTGCATGGCTGGGACGACCTGTCCTGCCCCTATTTCGCCTCGCGCCTGATCGTCGACCAGATGCCGAGCTACGGCGTGGCGCAGCGGGTTAAGCTGAACGTCTATCCGGGCGGGCACATGTTCTACAGCCGCACCGACAGCGGCGCGGCGTTCCGGCGGGATGCGATGGCGATGTACGGGGGGTGATAAGGCTGGCTGATCTCCGTTCGCGCTGGGCGAAGTTTCGAGGGATTCCCTTGGCCTTCGACTTCGCTCAGGCGGAACGGAGATTTAGGATTGGGCAGCTTCCCCCGCTCCGTTCAGGCTGAGCGAAGTCGAAGCCCACGCCACACTGCTTCCCGACAACCCGGCTGGCTCCTCGCTCCAACCCACGCTACAGACTCAACCGTATACGAAACGGAGCGAGTGACATGGCAGTTATGATCGGCGGATCGACGGCGGAGCGGGAACTGGCGAGCCTGTCGCCCTGGGCGAACCCCGCGCCGGTCATCACCGCGCAGGAACGCGCGCAGCGACTGACCCGCGCCCGCGAACTGATGGCGCAGATGGGTGCCGACGCGCTGCTGGTCGGTGCGGGGGCCAGCTTGCGCTATTTCACCGGCGTCGCCTGGGGCGCGACCGAGCGGTTGGTGGCGATGCTGCTGCCGATCGCGGGCGAGCCGATCTTCATCTGCCCCGGCTTCGAACTCGGCTCGTTCGAGGCGAGCCTGTCCATCCCCGCCAGCGACATCCGGCTATGGGAGGAGGATGAAAGCCCCTCAGCCTTGGTCGCCGATGCGCTGAAGGCGGCGGGGGCGGGCAGGCTGGCGATCGACCCGGCCATGGCCTTCCTGTTCGTCGAGCGTATCCGCGCCGCCGCGCCGGGCGTCGCGCTGGTCGATGGCGGGCCGGTCGTCGATGGCTGCCGCATGATCAAGTCGCCCGCCGAGATCGCGTTGATGCAGCAGGCGATGGACATCACGCTGGAGGTCCACCGCCGCGCCGCGCGTATCCTGCACGAGGGCATTCGGGCGTCCGAAGTGATCCGCTTCATCGATCAGGCCCACCGGGCGCTGGGCGCACCGACCGGCAACTATTTCTGCGCGGTGCAGTTCGGCCGCTCGACCGCCTTCCCGCATGGCTTGCCGCAGGACGATGTGCTGCGCGAGGGTGATCTGGTGCTGGTCGATACCGGCACGCTGATCGACGGCTATCACAGTGACATCACCCGCACCTATGCGTTCGGCGATGTCGGCGACGAGGTGCGCCGCATCTGGGATATCGAAAAGGACGCGCAAGCCGCCGCCTTCGCCGCCGTCCGGCCCGGCGAACCCTGTGAGGCAGTGGACTATGCCGCACGCGCGGTGCTGGAGCGGGCCGGGCTCGGGCCTGACTATCGCCTGCCCGGCCTTCCGCACCGCACCGGGCACGGTATCGGCCTGTCGATCCACGAGCCTGCCTATCTGGTGCGCGGCGACAAGACGCCACTGACACCCGGCATGTGCTTCTCCGACGAGCCGATGATCGTCGTGCCCGACCGCTTCGGCGTGCGGCTGGAGGACCATTTCCACGTCACCGAGACGGGCGCGGCGTGGTTCACCCAGCCCCAGCCAGCGATCGACGATCTGGGGTGATGAAAGCGCCCCGGCGAAAGCCGGGGCAACAGGTTCACGCGAAGACGCGATGCCGCGAAGGATTTTATTCGCGCGGAGGCGCGGAGACGCGGAGATGATTGCCTGCGCGGCAGCGCTTGGACATCATCGACAGGTTGAGATGACAGGGCCGCCGGCGCGGCGAACCCAGACCCTCCGCGTCTCCGCGCCTCCGCGCGAACCTCTTAATTCTTCGCGACTTCGCGGCTTCGCGGCTTCGCGTGAACGACGGCCTTTACACCACCGTGAACCCGGCCCAGAACGGGTCCTCGCGGTCGATCCAGATCGTGTTGTAGCCGGTTGACACCGCAGAGCCCTGGATCGACGGCACGATCGCCGCCTGCCCGCCCAGTTCGGTCGCTTCCTCGACCCGGCCGATGAAGCGGCTGCGGATATAGCTTTCGTGGACGAAGCGGTCGCCGACCTTCAACCGCCCCTTGGCTGCCAGATGCGCCAGCCGCGCGGAGGTGCCGGTGCCGCACGGGCTCCGGTCGATCGCGCGCTCGCCATAGAAGACCGCGTTGCGGCCGTCGGCGTCCTCCGCCGAGGGCTTGTCGGCCCAGAGCACATGGCTGACCCCCCGGATCGAGGGTTCGAGCGGATGAACCGGCTCGAACTGTTCGCGCACCAGTTCGCGGATGGTGCGGCTGAGTTCGACCAGCCTCGACGCGCCCAGATCGTCGAGGCCCGTATAGGCCCCCTGCGGCTCGATGATGGCGTAGTAATTGCCGCCATAGGCGACATCCAGCGTCAGCGGGCCGAAGCCCGGCACGTCGATCTGTATGCCCTCGGCCGCCAGATAGGCGGGCACGTTGCGGATGCGGACGGCGGTGACCTTCGCGCCTTCCTTCTCATATTCGATATGGATGGTGCCCGCGGGCACCTCGACCTTCAGCTTGCCCGGTTCACGCGGGGTGATCAGGCCGTTTTCCAGGCCGAAGGTGATCATCCCGATCGTGCCATGCCCGCACATGGGCAGGCAGCCGCTCGTTTCGATGAACAGGATCGCCGCGTCGCTGTCGGGCTCGCAGGGCGGGTAGAGGAAGCCGCCCGACATCATGTCATGCCCGCGCGGCTCGAAGCACAGGCCGGTGCGGATCCAGTCGAACCGCTCCAGGAAATCCAGCCGCCGCTCGGCCATGCTGGACCCGCGCAGCAGCGGCGCACCGCCCGCCACCAGCCGGACGGGATTGCCCGCCGTATGGCCGTCGATACAGAAAAAGGTGTGGCGGATCGTGGGTGACGTCATCGGGATTCCCTTGCTGTAAAATCCGTATACGATATGACCAGGCCCATGCCCAAGCCGGAAAATCACGTCCCAGCGTCAGATCATCGCAGCGCCATTGTCGTCGGCGGCGGCGTCATCGGCACGACCACGGCGCTGGCGTTGCAACGCGTCGGTTGGGCGGTGACCCTGATCGAAGCAGAGGACACCCCACGCGCCGCGTCCTGGGGCAATGCGGGCCATATCGCGACCGAACAGGCCGAGCCGATCGCCTCGCCAGCAATGGTGCGTGGTTTCGCCAAGCGGCTGTTCTTTCGCGGCGGCGCGCTGGCCCTGCCGCCGCGCGAGATCGCGACCTGGCTGCCCTTTTCACTCCGCCTGCTAAAGGCTGCCCGCCCGGCGCGGTACGAGCGGGCGCATGAAGCGCTGGCGGGGCTGCTCGCCCAGGCCATGCCCGCGTGGCAGCGGCACGTCGCCGCGCTCGGTGCGCCCGATCTGCTCCGCGCGCACGGCCATGTCGTTCTGTGGGAAACGCCGGAGAGCGCCGCGCGCGGGCTGGCGAACTGGCAGGCGGCGGACACCGGCACCGCGCGCTTCCGCTCGCTGACGGAGGCGGAGCTTCAGGACTGGCGCGCCCGGATTCGCGCGCCGATCGCGGGCGGGATAAGGTTCGAGGGCAGCGGCCAGATCGCCGACCCGACCCGGCTGGCCGAAACCACGACCGCGCGCTTTGTCGCGGACGGCGGCACCCGCCTGATCGCCCGCGTCGAGGCGGTCGGCGACGGCGAGGTCCGCCTGACCGACAACCGCCGCCTGACCGACAACCGCCGCCTGACCGCCGACCAGATCGTCGTGACGGCGGGCGTGGCGAGCGCCGCGCTGCTCCGCCCCTTCGGCTTGAAAGCCCCGATCATCGCCGAGCGTGGCTATCACCTCCAGACCGGCCCGGACGTCGACTGGCCCGCCGACCTGCCCCCGGTGGTGTTCGAGGACCGCTCGATGATCGTCACCCGCTTCGCAGGCGGCCTGCGCGCCGCCAGCATCGTCGAATTCGCCCGCGCCGAAGCCAAGCCCGACCCCGCCAAGTGGGACCGCCTGCGCCAGCATATCGCGGCGCTGGGCCTGCCGATCGGCGAGGATGCGAAACCCTGGATGGGCGCACGGCCGACCCTGCCGGATTACCTGCCCGCGATCGGGCGGGTGCCGGGGGCCAAGGGTGTGTCCTATGCTTTCGGGCACAATCATCTGGGCCTGACGCTCGCGCCGATCACGGGGGAGTTGGTGGCGGCGATGCTGGCCGGGAAGTCACCCCCCTTTCCCACATCGCCATTCGAATTGCAGCGATTCAGGTAATCTGGGAAAACTCGCAGTCGAACGACGGGTCTTACTGAATATTGGGCAGAGGCTAGTCGAAGATGCCAACCGCCGCATCAGCCCATATCGCGCACACCACTGCCACTATTCCGATGACGATCAGGCCACGGACCGCCGGGGGAGCCGACAGGCGCGGGGCATATTCGCAGGCAACGCCAATCGTCCCGAGCAATATGGCGGCAAACACGAAGTCGACCAGGTTCCAATCGACCTCACTGGTAAATGGCATCGCCAGCGCTGGCACGAGAAGTACGCACGTCAGCAGCGCCCAGACGAAATTCCGCAATACCCGGGAATCAATCCGCCGTAGATTATGGATCAATTGCATAAGCACTCCATCTGACGAACGGCAGTCAGCATCATGACGTTGTTTGCCGCGTAATGAAAGTGGCCGAATATGGCGCTTGTCGATCGCTCCGGCGAATGCCCCCCTCATGGGCGACCCGCAATACCACGCGATCGAGGTCATATTCACGTCGGCGTTATCACAATCCTTCGCTCGACATCCCGCCCCCATCCGCTATCGGTTAACCACTTCGCATCGGGGGAGCGGCGACCGGGTCCGTGCAGATCAAGCGGCTTCGCATTTCGGGATTCAAGAGCTTCGTCGATCCGGCCGATCTGGTCATCGAGCCGGGGCTGACCGGCGTTGTCGGGCCGAATGGCTGCGGCAAGTCGAACCTGCTCGAAGCGCTGCGCTGGACGATGGGTGAGAACAGCGCGCGGTCGATGCGGGGCGCTGGCATGGAAGACGTGATCTTCGCCGGGACCGCCACCCGCCCGCCGCGCGACTTTGCCGAGGTCACGATCCTGGCCGAGCGCGAGGGTGAAGAGACCGAGATCGTCCGCCGGATCGAGCGCGGCGCAGGCTCGGCCTATCGGATCGACGGGCGCGACGTACGCGCCAAGGACGTGGCGCTGCTGTTCGCCGACGCTGCGACCGGGGCGCACTCGCCCGCGCTGGTCAGCCAGAACCGGATCGGCGCGGTCATCGCCGCCAAGCCCGCCGAGCGCCGCGCGATGCTGGAGGAAGCGGCCGGGATCGCTGGTCTGCATGTCCGCCGTCGCGATGCCGAAACCAGGCTGCGCGCGACCGAGACCAACCTGACCCGGCTGGACGAAGCCATCGCCGACCAGGACGCGCGCATCGCGACGCTGCGGCGACAGGCGCGGGCGGCGGAGCGCTATCGCCTGCTCTCCGACCAGATTCGGGTGGCCGAGGCGCGGATGATCTTCGCCCGCTGGCGCGACGCGGCCGAGGCGGCGGGGGCGGCGAAGATCGAGGCGGAGGCGGCCGAGCGTCGCGTCGCCGAAACCACCGCCGCCGAGCGTGAGGCGGCGGCCGCGCAAGGCCAGGCGGTGGCGCGCGCCGCCCGGACGCGCGCCGCCTCGCTCGCCGCGCGCGATGCGCTGAGCGAGGCGGGCCATGCCCTGTCGCGCACCCGCGACCGCCGCCACGGGCTGCAACGGCGGATCGAGGAACTCGCCGCCGCGCGCACCCGCATCGACGAAGACCGCGCGCGCGAGGATGCGCTGGCGCATGACGCGGCTGCGGCGATCCGGCGGCTGGTCGAGGAGCGCGAGGATCTGGAGGCGCGCATCGCCCATGCGGTGCAGGCCATGCCCCGGCTCGACGCGCTGCTGGCCGAGGCGGAGACGAAGAACCGCAATGCCGAGGTCGCGCTGGCCCGCGCCTTGTCGGCCCAGGCGGCCGAAGCCGCAGAGCGTCGCATCGCCGAGGCCGCGCTGACCGCCGCCCGTGCGCGCCATGCCCGTGCCGAACGCGACGCGCGCGCGGTCGCCTCCGCGATCGAGGCGCTGCCCGACATGGCCGAGCAGGAGGCGGCGCGCGAAGCGGCCATCGCAACACAGGCCGCCGCCAAAGTCGATGCCGACAAGGCGCGCGCGGCTTTGGGCTGGGCCGAGGAAAGCGAGCTGACCGCGACCGGCGAGCGCGACTCTGCGGAAGGAGCCCGCGCCCGCGCCATCGCCGCGCTCGCCGCGCTGGAAGCCGAGGCGGCGACGCTGACCCGCGCGACGGCGAGCAAGGGCGGCGACCGGCTGCTCGACGAGGTGCAGGCCGAGCCGGGATTCGAACGTGCGCTGGCCGCCGCGCTGGGTGACGAGCTGGAGACGCCGCTGGTCGACTGGCATGGCTCCCCCGTCGCACCGGACGACCCCGCCGCGCCGGTCGGCACGCTGCGGCTGGGCGAGCGGATCAAGGCGCCGCCGACGCTTGCCCGGCGGCTGTCGCAGATATTCCTGGTCGAGGCGGATTCGGGCCAGCAACTCAGCGTCGGACAGCGGCTGGTGACGCGCGAAGGGCGGCTGCGGCGTTGGGACGGCTATATCGGCGAGGGCGGCGGCGCAGCAGCCGCCGAGCGGATGGAGCGGCGCAACCGACTCGCCGCGCTGGAGACCGAACGCCCAGCGGCGGAGGCGGCGGTCCAGAGCGCGACCGAGGCGCGTGCCGCGATCGAGGAGCGGATCGCCCGCGCCCGTGCCGCCGCCGCCAGCGCGCGCAATCTCCATGCCCGCGCCGAGGCGAGCTTGCGCGATGCCGAGCGGGCCGAGGACCGGGCGCAGGCGGTGATCGAGCGGCTGTCGGCCCAGCGCACCGACCTCGCCACCCGCGCCGAACGCATCGCCGCCGAGATGGACGAGGCGCTGGCCGAATGCGACCGTGCCCAGGCGACGCTGGCCGGATTGCCCGACGGTACAGCCAGTGCAGCGGAGACGGCGCGGCTTCAACAGGAAACCCAGCTGGCCCGCTCGGCGGTGGCGCTGGCGCGGTCGGAGCGGACGACGCTGGAGCGCAGCCTGACCCAGACCCGCGACCGCCTGTCCGCCGCGATGGCCGAGGCGCAGGGCTGGGACCAGCGTGCAGGGCAAGCGGCGGGTCGGATCGCCGAGATGGACGACCGCGCCGCGACGCTCGACCGGGACGCCGCCGCGCTCGCCGACCAGCCGACATTGCTGGCCGACGAGATCGCCAGGCTCACCGCCGCACACGACACCGCCAAGACCGAGGCGGAGCGCACCCAGATCGAGGAAACCGACGCCGAACGCGCGCTGCGAGCCATCGAGGCGGCCCATGCCGAAACCCATGCGCTGTTGTCCGCCGCGCGGGAGGCGCGGGCGGGGGCGCTGGCGCGGGTGGAAAACCACGAACTGCGCAGGGTCGAACTGGGGCGCGTGTCGGGCGAACGCTTCGCCTGCCCCGCGCCGGTACTGCCGGAGAAACTCGCCTTCGACAGCGCCAGCGTCGGCTCGCCCCAGACCGAGGCCGCCGCGCATGACAAGCTGTCCGCCGATCGTGAACGGATCGGCCCGGTCAATCTGGTCGCCGAACAGGAACTGGCCGATCTGGAGGCGAGCGGCGCGGCCAGCGCCGCCGAGCGCGAGGATCTGGTGCAGGCGGTGGCGCGCTTGCGCAGCTCGATCGGGCTGCTCAACCGCGAGGGGCGGCAGCGTCTGCTGGAAGCGTTCGAGGCGGTGAACGGCCACTTCCAGACGCTGTTCGCGACCCTGTTCGACGGCGGATCGGCGCATCTGGCGCTGATCGATTCGGACGATCCGCTGGAGGCCGGGTTGGAGATCATGGCGCAGCCGCCGGGCAAGAGGCTCCAGTCGCTCACGCTATTGTCGGGGGGCGAGCAGGCGCTGACGGCGGTGGCGCTGATCTTCGGACTGTTCCTCACCAACCCCGCGCCGATCTGCGTGCTGGACGAAGTCGATGCGCCGCTGGACGACGCCAATATCGATCGTTTCTGCGGGCTGCTCGACCGGATGACGCGCGAGACGGATACGCGCTATCTGATCGTGACGCACAATGCGGTGACGATGAGCCGGATGCACCGGCTGTTCGGCGTGACGATGATCGAACGCGGGGTCAGCCGGTTGGTGTCGGTGGATTTGCAGGCCGCCGAGACATTGCTGGCGGCGGAGTGACGCCGCCTTAACCCGCTGCCAAGCCACAAATATGGGACATACGCTTCGACTTCGCTCAGCGTGAACGACTGCTGGATGATTTGGCCTGATCCTCGCCTCCGTTCAGCCTGAGCCCCTCGACTGGCTGGCAAGCCAGCCGCTCGGGGTAAACTTCGGCGCAAAGCGCCGAAGTCGAAGGCCACGCAAAACCGTCAAGGCAGCAGGAACGTACCCTCGATCACCGTCACGCACCCACCGCCCAGCACGACCCGGTCGCCGTCCAGCCGACAGGTCAACCGCCCGCCGCGCGCACTCGCCTGCTCCGCCACGAACGTTTCGCTGCCCAGCTTCCGCGTCCAATATGGCGTGATCACCGCATGGGCCGCCCCCGTCACCGGGTCTTCGTCGATGGCGAAGGCGGGCACGAATACGCGGCTGACCACATCCGCCTCCCCTGCCCCGCCGCGCGCGGTCAGAATGACGACATAGCGCCCGGCCTTGGCCAGCGCCGCGAAATCCGGCGTGCAGGCCCGCACCGTCTCGGCGCTATCCACGACGACCACCGCATAGCCCGCCGGATGGCGCAGCGTTTCCACCACGCCGTCCACACCCAGCGCCTCGACCACGCCCGGCAGCGCCTCGGGCGACGGCGTGCGCTCGGGCAGGGACATGCTGTAGCCCAGCCCGTCGCGCGCTACCTCCAGCACCCCGGCGTGGCGCGTCGCGAACCGCACCCGGTTTCGCGTGGTATCCGACGACAGCACGACATGCCCGCTGGCCAGCGTGGCGTGACCGCACATCTCCACCTCGTCGCCCGGCGTGAACCAGCGCAGTTCGAAATCCGCCTCGCCGCCGTCCATCGGCACCAGAAAGGCCGTTTCCGACAGATTATTCTCCTGCGCGATCGCCAGCAGCACGGTGTCCTCCAGCCAGGCCGACAGTAGCATCACCGCCGCCGGATTGCCGGCGAACGCGGCCTCGGCAAAGGCGTCGACCTGGGTGAAAGGGATCCGCATCTCAATATCCCACGCGCTTGCCGAACCAATGCGGCGTCACATCCGCCTCGACCAGCGGATTGTCGGTGTCGACATGCCCCTCGGGATCGAGATGGATCAGCACCTCGACCTTGGGGAAGGCGCGGCGCAGCGCGCGCTCGACCCCCTCGACCACGTCATGCGCGGCGGCAACGGTCATGTCGCGGTCGACCTCCATATGGAACTGCGCAAAGTCGTGGCTGCCCGAACGGCGGGTGCGGAAGTCGTGGATACCCTTCAGCCCGGGCTGGCGGGCGGCGACGTCGAGGAAGGCGGCGCGCTGGTCGTCGGACCATTCCTTGTCCATCAGCTGGTCGATCGCGGTCGAGGACGCCTGGAACGCGCCCCAGGCCAGCCAGACGGCGATGGCGATGCCGAAGATCGGGTCCGCGCCGTGCCAGCCGAAATACTGGTCCAACACCATCGCGACGATCACCGATCCGTTGAGCAGCACGTCCGACTGGTAATGGACATTGTCCGCCAGGATCGCGACCGAACCGGTCCGCCGGATCACACTGCGCTGATAGGCGAGCAGGACGATGGTCGCCAGGATCGCGATCACCGACACGCCGATGCCGAATTCGGCATCGCTGGTCGGATTGTCCGCGCCCAGCGCCATGACCGCGCGCCAGGCGATGCCCGCCGCCGAGGCGGTGATGAGCGCCACCTGGAACAGGGCCGCCAGCGCCTCCGCCTTGCCGTGTCCGAAGCGGTGGTCATGGTCCGCCGGGGTCGCCGCCAGCCGGACGCCGTACAGCGTCACCAGACTGGCGAGCAGGTCGAGCGCGGTGTCGGCCAGCGAACCCAGCATCGCGACCGACCCCGTCCGCCACGCGGCGAATCCCTTGAGCGCCAACAGGAACAACGCCATCGCGACGCTGGCCAGCGCCGCGCGTGTCGCCAGCGGAATGACCTTCTTGCGTTCGTCCTGGGTCACGGAAACAGCAATCCTTCGTCCCAGCCATTCTCGCCGGTGCGGGTGAAGACACGGCGTTCGTGCAGCCGGTGCTCGCGGTCGAGCCAGAACTCGATCCGTTGCGGAGTGACGCGGTATCCGCCCCAGTGCGGCGGGCGCGGCACGTCGCCGCCCTCGAAGCGGGCGCGCATGTCCTCGAACCGCGCCTCGAATGTCTCGCGGTCGGCGAGCGGGCGCGACTGGTCCGAGGCCCAGGCCCCCAGCTGCGAGTCGCGCCCCCGGCTGGCGAAATAGGCGTCCGACTCGGAGTCATCGACGCGCGACACCGGACCTTCGATGCGAATCTGGCGACGCAGCGACTTCCAGTGGAAAAGAAGCGCGGCCTTGCTGCCATCGCCCAGATCCTGCGCCTTGCGGCTCTCGCGATTGGTGTAGAACACGAATCCGCGGGGATCATGGCCCTTCAGCAGGACCATACGCACTGACGGCTGTCCGGTCGCGTCGACCGTCGCCAGCGCCATCGCGTTGGAATCGTTGATTTCGCTCGCACGCGCTTCGGCGAACCACGTATCGAACAGGGCAAAGGGATCGTCGGCCATGCGCCCGCCCATACGCCTGTGGGCCGGGAAAACCAACGCCGCGAACGGAAACGCTGAAGCCCATGAACATGGATCCGCTTCCTTTTTCCCTCGCCCCTCATAGAGGAGAGAGGGAGGAATAGGGCGATCGACTCCGACGCCACGCGCGCATCGCGCACCCGATTCCGCTCCCCCCCGCAATCATCTGTTGCAACATTGGCCGGATACAGCGAGTTTCCGCACCCGATGGACCCCTCCGAGGACAGCCCCGCGCAGGCCGCCGCCTGGATCGACGCCTATCGCGCGGCCGCCCCCGGCGCGGACGTGCTGGCGGGGTCCGACGACCCCGCCTGGCCCGCCATGCTGGAGGAACTGGCCGCCGTCGCCAGCCACCTCGCCCATGCACGCGAGCGGGTGCAGCGCCATGCCGCCGATATCGGCACCGGTTTTCGCATCATCGGCGAAACCGACGAGCGGCCCTGGCCCGTCTCGCCCGTTCCGCTGCTGATCGACACCCGTGAATGGGCAGGGATCGAGGCGGGGGTGATCCAGCGGGCCGCGCTGCTGGAGACGATCCTCGCCGATCTCTACGGCCCCGGACGGCTGGTGGCGGAGGGGCATATCCCCGCCGCGCTGGCGACCGGCAGCCCCTATTTCCTGCGCCCCATGGTCGGGGTGCGCCCGCCGGGCGGTCATCATCTGAGCTTCGTCGCCTTCGATCTGGCGCGCGGGCCGGATGGCGAGTGGCGGGTGCTGGCCGATCACCTGCGCAATCCGGCGGGCGCGGGCTATGCGCTGGAGAACCGGCTGGCGGTCAGCCGGACGCTGGGCGGCTTGCAGAACCGGCTGAACGTGCAACGGCACGCGCCCTTCTTCGCCGCCTTCCGCGCCGGGCTGGCCGCCCAGTGCCGCCGCGCCGACCCGCGCATCGGTCTGCTGACGCCGGGCCGGTTCAACCCCAGCTATCCGGAACAGGCGCATCTGGCGCGCTATCTCGGCCTGTTGCTGGTCGAGGGTGCGGACCTCGCCGCGATCGAGGGGCAGGTCTATGTCCGCACCGTCGCGGGGCTGAAGCGGATCGATGCGCTGTGGCGGCGACTCGACCCGCGACTGCTCGACCCGCTGGCCTTTGACAGCCATTCGCAGATCGGCGTGCCCGGCCTGATCGACGCCTATGTCGAGGGGCAGGTGGTGATCGCCAACGCGCCTGGCGCGGGCGTGCTGGAAAGCCCCGCCGTCTCCGCCTTCCTGCCCGCGCTGGCGCAGGCTCTGGCGGGTATGCCGCTGATGCTGCCCAATATCGCGACCTGGTGGTGCGGCGGTCCGCGCCAGGCCGCGCATGTCGCCGAACATCTCGACACGCTGCTGATCGCCCCCGCCTTCGGACCCCGCCCGCTGGGCCTGCCCGATGGCGCGCGCACGGGCGCCAGCCTGTCGGCCGGGGAGCGCGCCACGTTGCTCGCCGATATGGCGAAGCGCCCGCAGGATTATGTCGGGCAGGAGATGGTGCGCCTGTCGACCATGCCCGTCGTCATCGGCGACCGGCTGGAGCCGCGGCCCTTCACCCTGCGCGTCTTCGCCGCGCGCGACGGCGAAGGGCGGTGGACGGTCATGCCCGGCGGCTTCGGCCGGATCGGCGACCATCCGGAGGCGACCGCCGCGATGATCGGCGAAGGGCTGTGGTCCGCCGATGTCTGCGTCCATGGGCCGGAGCCGGTGACGCCCATATCGCTGCTCGCCGACCCCGATTCGCTGCATGTCCGGCGCAATCCGGGGACGCTGCCCAGCCGGGTGGCGGATAATTTCTATTGGCTCGGCCGCTATCTGGAACGGGGCGAGGCGTTGCTTGCGGCGATCCGCGTGATGCTGGGCAATTCGATCGACGTCGATGGCGGCGCGGCGCTGGACCCGCGCACGGTCGGGCGGCTGGTCGGCCTCATCACCGGCGGCGGCGCGGCCCCGCATCCCGACAGCCTGCACCGCGCCACGCTGACCCAGTTCGCGCGCACCGCGATGGAGGATGAAGGCTATCACTCGGTCGCCCGCATCAACCGGCTGGCGCGCGGGATCAGCGAAGGGTCGCGCGACCGGCTGTCCGCCGACATGGTGCGGCTGCTGGAGGCCCCCTTCCCCAGCCATGCCGGGATGCTCGACCGGGCGGGGTCTCTCCAGCGCCGCTATGCCGCGATCGCCGGACTGTCGGCCGAGCATATGGTCCGCACCACCGCCTGGCGCTTCCACGATCTCGGCCGCCGGGTGGAGCGCGCGGTCGCGGTGGCGCGGGCGACGCGTCTGTTCGGCATGGCGGGGGCCTCGGCGGACGACCTGTCCACGCTGCTCGACCTCGCCAACAGCCAGATCAGCTATCGCCAGCGTTATCCGACCGGCCTCGCGCGCGTCGCCGTGGTCGACCTCGTCGCGCTCGACCCCAACAATCCGCGCGCGCTCGCCTATCAGACCGCGCGCATCGCCGACTGCCTGTCGCGCCTGCCCGTCCTGTCCGATGACGACATGGCCGAGCCGCAACAGGCCCAGGCCATCGCGATCCGCGCCGCGCTGGAGACGGCGGACGCGCGCACCCTCGACGCGGATACGCTGGGCGATGTCGAGCGGAGGCTGGGCCTGCTGTCCGAGGCGATCGCCCGGCGCTACTTCCTGCAAGGGGCCGAGCCTCTGCGGGCGGGAGGACTTACCCTGGCATGATCTACGACATCCGCCACATCACCCGCTTCGACTATGGCGCGCAGGTCAAATATGCGCGCTGCAATCTGCGGCTGAAGCCGATCGACTGGCCCGGCCAGACACTGGAATCATACGACCTGATCGTCGAGCCGGTCGGCCGCACCCGCTCCGCCCATGCCGAGGCGGGGCTGGCGCATGTCACGCGGCTGGTCGTCGATCGCCCGGTGCGCAGCCTGACCATCGAGAGCCGCGCGCGCATGATGGTCGACCGGCCGGTGCCGATGCCGTCCCCGAACGACCCGACACTGGCCGAGATATCCGCGCTCGCCCGCGCCAGCCGCGACCTGTCGGCGGCGAGCCCGGCCAACTATATCTTCCCCTCGCCCCTGATCCCGCTCGACCCCGCCATCGCCGAATGGTGCGCGGCCGACCTGGCGCCGGAACGCGGCGCGCTGGAGGCCGGGTTTGCGCTGGCCAACCGCATCCAGCGCGAATTCGCCTTCGATCCCGCCGCCACGCTGGTCGACACGCCCCCGGCCGAAGCGTTCCGCCAGCGGCGCGGCGTGTGCCAGGACTTCGCGCAGATCATGATCACGGGCCTGCGCGCGGCGGGCATTCCGGCGGCCTATGCCTCTGGCTATATCCGCACCTTGCCGCCGCCGGGTCAGGCGCGGCTGGTCGGCGCAGATGCCACCCATGCCTGGGTGCTGATCTGGGGCGGGCCGGTGCATGGCTGGGTCGGCGTCGATCCGACCAACGGCATCTGGATGGCGGGCGACCACATCATCGTCGCGGTCGGCCGCGACTATGCCGAGATCGCGCCGGTCGATGGCGTGGTGCTGGGTTCGGGCGCGCAGAAGATGGACGTCAGCGTCGATGTCGCGCCGCTGGAGGAGATGGTGGCGGGATAGGCCAGCCTGCCCCGCCCCCACCCTCCGTTCGCACTGGGCGAAGTCGAAGTGCATGCCGTGCACCTTGCCGCGAGCGCTTTCCCTTGGCCTTCGACTTCGCTCAGGCTGAACGGAGGGAAGGGAAAGCCCCTACCCCTCCTCCGTCACCGCGTTGGGATTGTCCTTGTCCGGGTCCGGGTGCCCGCCCTTGCCGTGATAGGCCGCGCCGCTCTGCCCGCCATGGAAGTCACCCTCTCGCTCGGGCACGCCCTCGTAACCGCCGCCCTGGCTCTCGCCGCCCTTCTTGCCCGGCGCATCCGACACGCCGTCCGGCGCGCCTTTCTTGCCGTCCTTGCCAGCGGCCTGCATCGGCTGGGTCATGATCCGTCTCCTTCTGCTGGTCCAACGCATGGGGAACGGATTGCGCTCCGGCACGGGCTGCCCCACATGAGAAGCCAATACACTGCCAACGGGGAACAGAGTGGCCGATCCATATCAGACGCTGGGCGTGAGCCGCATGGCCAGCGAAGCCGATATCAAGAAAGCCTATCGCAAGCTGGCGAAGGAACTGCATCCCGACCGCAACAAGGATAATCCCAAGGCGGCGGAGAAGTTCAGCCAGGTTGCCAACGCCTATGACCTGCTGAACGACAAGGACAAGCGCGCCCGGTTCGACCGGGGCGAGATCGACGGCGACGGCAACCCCACCTCGCCTTTCGGTTATGGCGGCGGCGGCGCACGGCCCGGCGCTGGCAGCGGCGGCTTTCGTCAGCAATTCGATTTCGGCGGCGAGGGCGCCGATATGTCGGATATCTTCGAGGGAATGTTCAGCGGCGCCGGGCGCGGCGGTTTCTCGGGCGGCTTTGGCGGCTTCGGCGGACGGGGGCGTTCGGCCGCCAAGGGCGCGAACAGCGCCTATGCCCTGCGCGTTCCCTTTGTCGACGCCGCCACGCTCAGCCCGCAGCGGATCACGCTGGCCGATGGCAAGACCCTGGACCTGAAACTACCCGCCGGTGTCGATACGGGCACCCAGATGCGCCTAGGCGGCAAGGGCGAGCAAGGCCCCGGCGGCCCCGGCGATGCGATCATCACCATCGAGGTCGTGCCCCATGCCTTCTTCACCCGCGACGGCGACGATGTGCGGCTCGACCTGCCCATCTCGCTAACCGAGGCGGTGCTGGGCGGCCAGGTGAAGGCCCCCACCGTCGAGCGTCCGGTGATGCTGACCGTGCCCAAGGGCACCAGCTCGGGCAAGACGTTGCGCCTGAAGGGCAAGGGCTTTCACAAGAAGGACGGCGGGCGCGGCGATCAGTTGATCACGCTGATGATCGACATCCCCGCCGATGATGCCGCGCTGCAACAGTTTGCAGCGGAATGGACCGACGGCAGGAACCCGAGGGCCGCCATGGGCGTCTGATCGTTCCATGAGCGATGTGAACGGCCTGACTCCAGAAGAACGCGCGCACCATCCGGGCAAGGCCCGCCAGCGGCTGGACCGGCAGATCGCCAAGGTCCAGCCGGGTTCCTACGCCTTCGAGATATTGAAACGCACCAGCCTGGGCGTGTTCAACGACGGGTTCATCCATGCCGGGAATCTCGCCTATCTGGCGCTGATGACGCTGTTCCCCTTCTTCATCACCACCGCCGCGCTGCTGTCGCTGTTCGGGCAAAGCAACGAGACGCAACATGCGGTGGAGAGCTTCCTCCACGTCCTGCCGCCCGATGTCAGCGACCTGTTGCGCAAGCCGATCGCCGACGTGCTGGCGGCGCGGACCGGATCGCTGCTGTGGCTGGGCGGGCTGGTCGGGCTGTGGACGGTCGGCGGCTTTATCGAGACGATCCGCGATATCTTCCACCGCGCTTACGGCGTGAAGGCGACGGCGGCCTTCTGGAAATCGCGGCTGTCCTCGACGCTGGTCATGATCGCCTCGGTCGTGGTGGCGCTGCTGTCTTTCCTCGCCGCCGGTATCCTGACGGCGGCGGAGCAGTTCATCTATCGCTTGGTGCCGTTCGCGCAGGACATGGCGGGCTGGATCGGGCTGTCGCGACTGATTCCGGGCGCCGTCATGTTCGGCGCGCTCTATCTGCTCTTCTATTCGGTCACGCCCGGCAAATATCGCGAGAGCGACTGCCCCAAATGGCCGGGCGCGCTGTTCACCGCCGCCTGGTGGGTCAGCATGACCGCGCTGCTGCCCTGGGCGCTGTCCAGGCTGGGCGGATACGACCTGACCTATGGCAGCCTGGCGGGCGTCGTCGTGATGCTGCTGTTCTTCTATCTGATCGGCCTGGGGCTGGTTTTCGGTGCGCATTTGAACGCGGCACTGGCGGAACCACCGGAAACGGCGCTAGAGAGGGCGATTGATGGAAGTGAACCGACAGGAGCGGTAACGGCGTGAACGGATTGATGGCAGGCAAGCGGGGGCTCATCATGGGCCTGGCCAATGACAAATCGCTGGCCTGGGGCATCGCCAAGCAGCTTTCGGAGGCGGGCGCGGAGCTCGCCTTTTCGTATCAGGGCGCGGCGATGGAAAAGCGGGTCCGCCCGCTGGCCGAACAGCTGGGCGTGGCGCGCCTGTTCGATTGCGACGTGTCCGAGATGGAGTCGCTCGATGCGCTGTTCGAGGGGCTGAAGGCCGAGTGGCCGACGATCGACTTCGTGGTTCATGCCATCGGCTTTTCGGACAAGTCGCAGCTGCGTGGAAAATATTATGACACCACGCTCGACAATTTCCTGATGACCATGAACATCTCGGCCTATTCGCTGGTCGCCGTCGCCCAGCGCGCGCGGACGATGATGCCCGAGGGCGGCTCGATCCTGACGCTGACCTATTATGGCGCGGAAAAGGTCATCCCGCATTACAACGTCATGGGCGTGGCCAAGGCGGCGCTGGAGACGAGCGTGAAGTATCTCGCGGTTGACCTCGGCCCGGAAAATATCCGCATCAACGCCATTTCGGCAGGCCCGATCCAGACGCTGGCCGCGCGCGGCATCGGCGACTTCAACTATATCCTGAAGTGGAACGAGCTGAATGCGCCGCTGCGGCGCACCGTGACGATCGAGGATGTCGGCGGTGCGGGGCTCTACATGCTGTCCGACCTGTCGTCGGGCGTGACGGGTGAGATCCACCATGTCGACGCAGGCTACAACGTCATCGGCATGAAGGCCGAGGACGCACCGGATATCGCGCTGGCGTAAACGAAAATCCTCCCCGGCGCGGGGAGGTGGCAGCGCGCAGCGCTGACGGAGGGGGGCTTGCACAAGGGACTTGCCCAGCGTCGATCCCCCTCCACCATGCTTCGCATGGTCCCCCTCCCCGTACCGGGGAGGATACAACATTATCTATCGCGCCTTGCGCTCCGGCGACGCTAAAGACGAACCCATGTCCGACCAGCCTATCGCCGCCATCACCATCCGTCCCGCGCAAGGGCAGGACGTCGCCGCGCTCGACACGCTGCTCGTCGCCAGCTTCCCCGCTCCGGCCGAAGCCGCTTTGGTCCGCGACCTGTGTGTCGAGGGCGACATGGTGCTGATGCTGGTCGCGATCGACGAGGCCACGGACAGCCTGATCGGCGCGATCGCGTTCAGCCGCATGGCCGTGAAGATCGGCGGCAAGCCGATCAATTCGGTCGCCCTCGCCCCCATCGCGGTCGCGCGTGACTGGCGGCAACAGGGCGTCGGCGAGGCGCTGGTCGCCGCCGGGATCGAGCGGCTGGAAAAGGAAGGCGTCGTCCTGTGCTTCGCGCTGGGCGATCCCGCTTTCTACGGCCGGTTCGGCTTCGCGGCGGACGTGGCGAGCGGTTTCGACAGTCCCTATGCGGGTGACTATTTCTTGGCGGTGCCGCTTCAGGGCGGCCTGATCCCCTGCGGCGTGCGCGGGGCCGCCACACATGCGCCGGCCTTTGCCCGGTTGGGAGATGCAGCGTGAGCTTCAACAGTTTCGGCCGCCTGTTCCGCTTCACCACCTGGGGCGAGAGCCATGGCCCGGCCCTTGGTGCCGTGGTCGACGGGTGCCCGCCGGGCATCGCACTGTCCGAAGAGGATATCCAGCCCTGGCTCGACAAGCGCCGTCCGGGCACCAGCCGCTTCACGACGCAGCGCCGCGAGCCGGATCAGGTCCGCATCCTGTCCGGTGTGTTCGAGGGGAAGACAACCGGCACCCCGATCAGCCTGATGATCGAGAATGTCGACCAGCGGTCCAAGGACTATTCCAACGTCGCGCTCGCCTATCGCCCCGGCCATGCCGACTATGCCTATGACGCGAAGTATGGCTTTCGCGACTATCGCGGCGGCGGGCGGTCCTCGGCACGCGAGACGGCGGCGCGGGTGGCGGCGGGCGCAGTCGCGCGCGCGGTGATCCCGCAGGTCAAGATCCGCGCCTGGGTCGAGTCGATCGGCGGCGACCGGATCGATTACGAGGCGTTCGACGACGCGCTGATCGACGCCAATCCCTTTTTCTGCCCCGATGCCGCCGCCGCCGAGCGCTGGGAGGCGATCGTCGATGGCGCCCGCAAATCCGGTTCCTCGGTCGGCGCGGTCGTCGCCTGCGAGGCGACCGGCGTGCCCGCAGGCTGGGGGGCGCCGCTCTATGCCAAGCTGGACAGCGAACTCGCCTCCGCCTGCATGAGCATCAATGCGGTCAAGGGGTTCGAGATCGGCGATGGCTTTGCCGCCGCCGCGCTGACCGGCGAGCAGAATGCCGACCCGATGCGTGCCGGCAATGGCGGTCCGCGCTTCCTGGCGAACCATGCGGGCGGCATCGCGGGCGGCATCGCCACCGGCCAGCCCGTCACGATGCGCGTCGCGTTCAAGCCGACCAGCTCGATCCTGACCCCGGTCGACACGATCACCCGCACCGGTGAGGAAACGCAGATCGCCACCAAGGGCCGCCACGACCCTTGCGTCGGCATTCGCGGCGTGCCGGTGGTCGAGGCGATGGTCGCACTGGTTTTAGCCGATCAGGCGTTGCTTCATCGCGGCCAATGTGGTTAAATAGAGGAACGGACGTTCTCCTGCCTCGTTGACTATCACGAGAATAAAGCAGGAGAGAATCAATGCGTTACATGCATGTAATCGCCACCGCCGCACTCGTGATCCCCGCTGCCGGTTTTGCGCAGATGACGGGCGGCACGACCGGCGGGATGGCGGGCGGCGGTATGTCCGGACAGACCACCACCATGCCGGGTCAGACATCGACCATGCCGGGGCAGACCACCATGGGACAGCCCGACACTATGACCACCACGCCGGGCACCTCCACCCGCTCGACGACGCGCGGCAAGAGCCGCAGCCGTACGACCATGCCGGGCAGCACGGTCAACACGCCCTCCACCACGCCTGATGCCATGGGTTCGTCCACGACGACCGGTAGCGGGACGATGAATGGTGGCACCATGGGCGGTGACATGACCACCAGCGGCCAGGTCGGCACCGGAACCACCGGCGGCACCACCACCCCGCCGGGCAGCAGCAGCGGCATGTAATCCCTTTCGGGATCGTCACTACGGAGAAAGCCCGGTCGCGTGAGCGGCCGGGCCTTTCATATGCTGAGACGTAGGGGCGTGGCCTTCGACTTCGGCGCAGCCCGCCGAAGTCGAAGGCCACGGAAAACCCGCCAACAAAAAAGGCCCCGACGCATCGCCGGGGCCTCCCAAGATCAGTCCGCAAACGGATCGCGAACCAGGATCGTATCCTCGCGCTCCGGGCTGGTCGACACCAGCGCCACGGGGCAGCGGATCAGCTCCTCGATCCGCCGGATATATTTGATCGCCTGCGCTGGCAGGTCGGCCCAGCTGCGCGCACCCGCCGTCGACTCCTGCCAGCCTTCCATCGTCTCATAGACGGGGACGACCCTGGCCTGATCCGCCGCATGGGTCGGATAATAATCGAGCGTCTCGTCGCCCAGCTTATAGCCGACGCAGATCTTCACCTCGTCGAACCCGTCGAGCACGTCGATCTTGGTCAGCGCGATGCCGGTGATCCCGCCGACCGCCGCCGACTGGCGCACCAGCACCGAGTCGAACCAGCCACAACGACGCTTGCGCCCCGTGACGGTGCCGAACTCGTGGCCGCGCTCGCCGAGCCGCTGGCCGGTCTCGTCCTCCAGCTCGGTCGGGAACGGGCCGGAACCGACGCGGGTGGTATAGGCCTTGGCGATGCCCAGCACGAAGCCGACGCCCGACGGCCCCAGGCCCGAGCCGCCCGCCGCAGCCCCTGCGATGGTGTTGGACGAGGTGACGAAGGGATAGGTGCCGTGATCGATGTCGAGCAGCACGCCCTGCGCGCCCTCGAACAGGATACGCTTGCCACCGCTGCGCGCCTCGTTGAGGTCACGCCACACCGGCTTGGCGAAGGGCAGGACGAATGCGGCGATCTCCCGCAGATCGGCGAGCAGCCGCTCGCGGTCGACCGGCGGCTCGCCGAACCCGGCGCGCAGCGCGTCGTGATGCGCGCACAGCCGGTCGAGCTGCGGCCCCAGATCATCCAGATGCGCCAGATCGCACACCCGGATCGCGCGGCGGCCGACCTTGTCCTCATAGGCCGGGCCAATGCCGCGGCGCGTCGTGCCGATCTTGCCCGCACCGCTCGCATCCTCGCGCAGACCGTCCAAGTCGCGGTGGATCGGCAGGATCAGCGGGCAGTTGTCGGCGATGCGCAGCGTCTCGGGACTGGCATGGACGCCCTGCTCGCCCAGTCGCTCGATCTCCGCCTTCAGCGCCCAGGGGTCGAGGACGACGCCGTTGCCGATGACGCTGGGGGTGCCGCGCACGATGCCCGAGGGGAGCAGTGACAGCTTGTAGACATTCTCGCCGACGACCAAAGTGTGACCGGCATTATGACCGCCCTGGAAGCGTACGACCATGTCGGCGCGCTCGGCCAGCCAGTCGACGATCTTGCCCTTGCCTTCGTCGCCCCATTGCGCGCCGATGACTGCTACATTTGCCATGGATGCTATGCTCCGCCTGCCGGACGGACCCCATGCGCCCTTCGACAGGACTCGGCGCGAGGGGGGTTTCCAAAGATGTGCGGGGCGCGCCTAGCGGGCTGCGCCCCCGGCTGTCAACCGGCGATAGCCTGTGGCTGGCCGTTCGTCAGGATATGGGTGCAGAGCTGCGCCTCGGGCGTATCGCCTTCCTCCAGCGCCTGCACCGTCACCCAGCCCTGCGCGCGGAGCGAAGCGCCCGCTGCGGGTTCGGTGCCGAAGGGCAGGAACAGCCGCCGTCGCTCGGTCGGCGGCGCGGTGGCGACGATGGCGTCGGCATAGAGCGAGAAGCCGGTGGCCTTTTCCTCCGCGCCGTCCTCGTGGAAAATCGTATAGGTGCCGCCGCGCCCGACCTCGCGCGGCGGACCGGCGACGAACAGCGAGAAGCCCAGCCAGCTCTGGAACTCGAAACCATGCCGCTCGGTCGGGTCGAGCGTCATCGACACCCCCTCGCCTAGCGCCGCCGCAATCGCCTCCAGCGCATCGAGGCGGCTGGTGAGGACACCCTGGGTGTCGAACGCACGCAGGCGCTCCATCGCGGTCGCGAACGGCCCGGCCGCTTCGACCAACGGAAGGTATTCGGGCGCGATCGCCGCGACCCCGCCCGCATCCTTGGCGTCCAGCCGGTCGCGCAACGCCGCCACCTGACCGCCCGCGACCGGCAGCGGCCCGGCGGCGAGCAGGTCGACCAGATCGGGCAAGGTGAAGTCGATCGAAATGCCGGTCGTGCCCGCCGCGACCAGAGCCTCGACCGCGACGCGCACGACTTCGGTCGCCGCGGCCGTCGAGTCGAGCCCGATCAGCTCCGCCCCGATCTGCCGCCACTCACGCGCGGGCGCCAGCTCGGAGCCACGCAGGCGAACGACGGTGCCCGCGTAGGACAGCCGCACCGGACGCGGGTGATGGCCCATGCGGGTAGCGGCGATCCGCGCTACCTGTGCGGTCAGGTCGGGCCGGATCGCCAGCGTGCGCTGCGACACCGGATCGACGAAGCGCACCGCATCATGCAAGCCACCCGCCTTCAACCGCGATCCGAGCGCCTCGGCAAACTCGATCGACGGCGGATCGGCGCGCTCATACCCGTGCAGCCGCGCCGCCTCCAGCACCCGCGCCTCCACCGACGCGGCGGCATCGGCATAGGGGGGAAGACGGTCGTGATAGCCTTCGGGAAGGAGCGCGGTCATCGGGCATTGTCCTTGAAGCATGCACGGTCGGGGGTGGAGAAGCGGATCACGCGCGAAAAACCCTGTCGTTTGATCGTCGGCCTGCGACGGTTGGGTTGCGTGATTGGTCACTAAGGCCAGCGGCGTCAACCGCGATGGCCCCTCCGTTTTTTCGTTACGCATGCAACCCCTTGGCCGCCAGATGTTTTCGCATCTGTTGGCGGCACGATGATAGATAGCCGCCTGCCTTAAGGAGGAGCATGTTGAAGACCACCGACTACGGCCTTCCCGACCCATCGGGGCTGCTGCCCGCGCGGCCGATCATGGTGCGGCGGGCGGGATTTGCCGATCATTACAGGCTGCTGGTGTTCAGCATCCTGCTGGGTTTCGGAGCCCTGGCCATCGTCGCCACCATCTGGCCGGGCCTGTACGCCGATTATCGCATCCTGCGCGCGCCGGTCGACGTGCCGCAAGCCTCGATGGTCGATGGCGAATGCCGGATGCGGAAGTTCAGCGTTCGTTGCAACGCCATCATCGCCTATCCGCGCGACGGCGCGATCCAGTCGCGGGCGGTCAGCTTTTCCTACATGGCGTTCCGCAACGAGGATCGCGAAACCCGGATCGTCGCGGAACGCGGCAATCCCGACAACATCACCCTGTCGCTGGCGATCGAGGAGTTCTGGAACCGCTTCCTCGGCTCGCTGCTGGTCGTGCTCGTCTTTGCGGTGTTTTCGGTCCTGATGATGCGGCGCTTCCTATACCAATCGGCCTCGATCAAGGCGATGCGTGATCCCGCGCTGCTTCGGCCGGTCTGGGCGCGCATCACCCAGCGTACCGACAAGAGAGGCCAGAGCCGGATCACCTATGCGCCGATCGACCCGGCGATGACCGGCAAGGCGATCGCCAGCGGCTTCGCCAAGGACGAGCGGCCCTGGACCTATTACGACCCTGCGCAGGATGAGACCTTCACCCTGGCGGTCGCCCATCCCAAAGCCACCCTGCCGGTGCTGCTCGACGAGCGTCTCGACCGACTGGACCTTACTCCGGATGAGGCCGACGCCATCCGCGTGCGTCGTGATGCGCTGCTCCCGCCAGAACCCACCGCCTGAGGCAAAGGGGGCGTGGCCGACAGGAGGCCGCCCTTACCTTGGCGATCGACCCGCGCCCGAGACCTTCGCGTCATTCGCCTGACCATGCTATCCTGCGGACATCAGCATCGTGTGAGGATCTTCCATGCCGATCAAGGATCTTACCGGGCCACCCCGCATGAGCGATGCGGAACGGGAAGAGATACGAGCCGCGATAACCGCGATTTTCGTAGCGGGCGGTCGTCCGCCGCCCAAATTCCCGCCATTGCGCCGCGATGATGGACTCGATCCCATAGAGCCACCATCCGGCCCCACACCACGCCCCCTTCTCGGCGGAGCGGAAGCGCCGCTCGATTGACCGCGAGACGAAAGGGGCCGGATGCCTTTTGGCACCCGACCCCTTTGCCGAAAATCCGATTCTATCGGATCAGAATACCAGGCCCATCGCGGTCTTCACGCCCGGCAGCGCCTTGACCTTGCCCAGCAGCTCCGCATCCACCGCCTCGTCGACCGAGAGCAGCAGCACCGCCTCGCCGCCCGCCGAACGGCGGCCGAGGTGGAAGGTGCCGATATTGACACCCGCCTCGCCCAGCGTGGTGCCCAGGCGGCCGATGAAGCCCGGTGCGTCTTCGTTGACGACATAGAGCATCGGCCCGGCGAGATCGGCCTCGACCTTGATGCCGAACAGCTCGACCAGGCGCGGGGCCTGATCGCCGAACAGCGTGCCCGCGACCGAGCGCTCGCCGTCCGCCGTCGTCACCGTGACGCGCACCAGCGTGTGGTAATCACCCTCGCGGTCATGACGCACTTCGCGCACGTCGAGGCCGCGCTCCTTGGCGAGGAACGGCGCGTTGACCATGTTCACCGTGTCCGAATGGACGCGCATGAAGCCCGCCAGCACCGCGCCCGTGATCGGCTTGAGGTTCAGCGCGGCAGCCGCCCCTTCCGCCTCGATCGCGATGCCGGTCACCGCGCCGTGCGACAGCTGGCCGACCAGCGAGCCGAGCTTTTCGGCCAGCGCCATGTACGGCTTCAGCTTGGGCGCTTCCTCGGCGGTCAGGCTCGGCATGTTGAGCGCGTTGGTGACGCCGCCCGAAACGAGGAAATCGGCCAGCTGCTCGGCGACCTGGATCGCAACATTGACCTGCGCTTCGGTGGTCGACGCGCCCAGATGCGGCGTCGAGATGAAGTTCGGCGTGCCGAACAGCGGGCTTCCCTTGGCCGGTTCGACCTTGAACACGTCGAGCGCCGCGCCGCCGATATGGCCCGAGTCGAGCCCCGCCTTCAGCGCCTCTTCGTCGATCAGGCCGCCACGCGCGCAGTTGATGATGCGCACGCCCTTCTTCGTCTTGGCGAGCGCCTCGGCCGACAGGATGTTGCGGGTCTGGTCGGTCAGCGGCGTGTGCAGCGTGATGAAGTCGGCACGGGCGAGCAGTTCGTCCAGCGTCACCTTCTCGACGCCCATCTCCAGTGCGCGCTCCGGCGTCAGGAAGGGGTCGAAGGCGACGACCTTCATCCGCAGGCCCAGCGCGCGGTCGGCGACGATCGAGCCGATATTGCCCGCGCCGATCAGGCCCAGCGTCTTCGACGTCAGCTCGACGCCCATGAAGCGGTTCTTCTCCCACTTGCCCGCCTGGGTCGAGGCGTCCGCCTCGGGCAGCTGACGGGCGAGCGCGAACATCAGCGCGATGGCGTGTTCGGCGGTGGTGATCGAGTTGCCGAACGGCGTGTTCATCACCACCACGCCCTTGGCGCTGGCGGCGGGGATGTCGACATTGTCGACGCCGATCCCGGCGCGGCCGACGACCTTCAAATTGGTCGCGTGTTCGAGAATGTCCTTCGTGACCTTGGTCGAGCTGCGGATCGCCAGGCCGTCATACTGGCCGATGATCGCCTTCAGCTCTTCGGGCGTCTTGCCGGTGATTTCGTCGACCTCGACCCCACGCTCGCGGAAGATCTGGGCGGCCTTGGGGTCCATTTTGTCGCTGATGAGAACTTTGGGCATGGTTCACCTCGTCACCCCGGCACGGCCGGGGTTATGGAATGGGGGGGAAATCCCCGGCCACAAGGCCGGGGGTATCAGGAAAGGATCAGGCCGCCTTGGCGGTGGCGTAGGCCCAGTCGAGCCAGGGGCCGAGCGCCTCGATATCGGCGGTTTCGACCGTGGCGCCGCACCAGATGCGCAGGCCCGCAGGCGCGTCGCGGTAACCCGCCACGTCATAGGCCGCGCCTTCGGCTTCGAGCAGCGAGGCCATCTTCTTGATGAGCGCCTCGTCCGCACCCTCGACCGTCAGGCAGACGCTGGTGGTCGAGCGGATCGCCGGATCGGCGGCGAGATGGCCGAGCCAGTCGCGCTCTTCCACGATCTTGCCCAGCGCCGCCGCATTGGCGTCCGAACGCTTGACCAGCGCCTCTGCGCCACCCAGGCCCTTGCCCCATTCCAGTGCGAAGATCGCGTCCTCGACGGCGAGCATCGAGGGGGTGTTGATCGTCTCGCCCTTGAACACGCCCTCGGCCAGCTTGCCTTTCGACACCAGACGGAACACCTTGGGCAGCGGCCAGGCGGGGGTGTAGGTTTCCAGACGCTCGACGGCGCGCGGGCCGAGGATCAGGACGCCGTGCGCACCCTCGCCACCCAGCACCTTCTGCCACGAGAAGGTCGCGACATCGATCTTGTCCCAGGGCAGGTCATAGGCGAACACCGCGCTGGTCGCGTCGGCGAAGGACAGGCCCTCGCGGTCATCGGCAATCCAGTCGCCGTTCGGCACGCGCACGCCGCTGGTGGTGCCGTTCCAGGTGAAGAGCACGTCGTTCGACCAGTCGACCGCGTTCAGGTCCGCGATCTGGCCGTAATCGGCGCGCAGGACGGTGGGGTCGAGCTTCAGCTGCTTGACCGCATCGGTCACCCAGCCCTCGCCGAAGCTTTCCCAGGCCAGCGTGGTAACGGGGCGGGCGCCCAGCATGGTCCACATCGCCATCTCGAACGCGCCGGTGTCGGAGCCGGGGACGATGCCGATGCGGTGGGTGTCGGGGAGCTTCAGCAGCTCGCGCATCAGGTCGATGCAATATTGCAGGCGCTGCTTGCCCAGCTTCGAGCGATGCGAACGGCCGAGGCTGTCCGTCGCGAGCTTGGCCGCATCCCAACCGGGAGGCTTGGCGCAGGGGCCGCTGGAAAAATAGGGACGCGCCGGTTTGGTGGCGGGCTTCGCAGGCGCAAGAGTGGCGTCAGCGGCAGTCAATTCAGTCATTTAAGACTCTCCTCACAGAGAGCACGCGCGGCGTTGGGACCGCGTGGCCCGTCGACTGCCCTAGCGATGTCGAACGAAGATGACAACCACAATCGCGACGGCGCAATTTTGCATCCGGTTATCTCCCAAAGGGTGAACTTCGAGTGCTTAAGCATCCGAGCTGCTTGAAGCGATTGGCAATTACACTGCCCTGTCTCTAGCTCTTCGCCAGCCTGGGCCAGACGACATTATATCTGTGGCGAATCAGCGCTTTATGTAGCAAATCGTTACACCGAAAGCGGTGAATCGGGTGATCGTGGATCAAGGATCGCCCCTCGATCTGCCTGCCCTGCTCACCTTGCTCTACCCTCTCGGTTTCTTCCGCTGGGTCTATATCGTCAATCGCAACACGCAACAGTGGAACTCTGCGATGACGATCAGCCCAGGCTGGAATGTCGGATGGTTTTTCGTGCCGATCGCAGTGATCTCAAAGCCGTTCGAGGGGATTCGGGAAACGTGCAGTGTCACTATCGCCTCAGCGGCTCCCGCTTAGGTCTCAGTTCCGATATGACTGAACCTGTTGTGGAGCCTGTGGGTCGCAGCGGCGATCTACCGCAATATGACGGTGATCTTCCTCGCGGCATCGGAAACCTCGGATCAATGGATTTCAATATCACGGGCGAATGTGGCGCGCATCATCATCATCGACGTTCCGTCGGCGATGCTGAAGCGCCGATTGCTGGTCGATCTGGGCCGGCGACAGACATTGCGCATCACCATATCCAAGGTTGCGGTGTCAGCCGGGGGTAAGGCAACCACGCTGGTCTGAGTCGACAGAGGTTTTTGTTCCCTCGCCCCTCGCAGAGGGGAGAGGGTTGCGCAGACTTAGGTTTTGCGTAAGCAAAGTCTTAGTCGGAGCTGGGTGAGGGGTGCGCGCGCAGCGCGCGAGCCTTTGGCTCGCTCGACCCCTCACCCAAGCTGCGCTAGCCAGCCACGCTGGCAAGCTTCGCTAACCCTCTCCCCTATCCAGGGGAGAGGGAAGAATAAGCAAAGCTAAGGCCCGCGTATGCCGCAGACACGCCTCAGAATGGCTGATCGGGGCTGACAAATGCGCAAGTGCCGTGGACAAGGGGGCGTATGGTTCGCGTCCCCCTGTTTCTCGCCGCTCCGATTCTGGGGGCTGCGCTCCTTTCCGCCTGTGGTCGGCCCGACCGCTCCGAACGCCCGGTGCAGCAGGCCTCGCGCCCCGAACCCTATCGCCCGCCGGTTCGCGAAGCCGCGCAATGCGAGGCCGATCTGCGGCGCGAGGGCGTGGATTATCGCCGCCTGCCCGACAGGGAATTGGGGCCGGGGTGCGGCCTGTACGGCGCGGTGCAGCTGACCGATATCGGCGTGCCCGTCACCGGCGTCACCGCGATGCGATGCGGCAATGCGCGCGCCTTTGCCGGATGGGTGCGCAACGCCGTCGCCCCCGCCGCGTGGCAGATCCTGGGCTCGCCGTTGGTCAAGGTCGAGGGGATGGGCACCTATGCCTGTCGCAACATCGTCGGGACCAAGCGGATCGGGGACCGGCGCTCGGGCCATGCACTGGCCAATGCGGTCGATATCGGCGGCTTCGTGCTGAAGGACGGGCGGCGGATCAGCCTGCTGAACGACTGGCATTCGACCGACCCGCAGGTGCGTCAGTTCTGGACGACGATCCGCGCCTCGGCCTGCAAGCGCTTCGGCACGGTGCTGAGCCCCGACTATAACGCGGCGCACCGCAACCACCTGCATCTGGAGGATGATGCCGCGCATTTTTGCCGGTAGCGCGGGGGCTTGCGATATCCTACATCACCCAAAATGACCGATAAGACCCAAGTACCGAACCGCGTCTTCCCCAATGCCAGCCAGGACGCCGAGAGCGCCAAGACGATCGTCTCGACGCCGCAGACCGAAAGCCCCGCCTATACGCTGGCCTTTCAGGACATGGACTTCCTGCTGCGCGAAGACCTTCGCCCCGTCCGTTTCCAGCTGGAATTGCTGAAGGCCCAGTTGCTGCTCGAAGAGGCCAAGATCGCCTCGACCTTCGTCTTCTATGGCTCGGCGCGCATTCCCGAGCCGGCCAAGGCCGAGGCGCTTCTGGCGCTGGCGCATGACGACAAGTCGCGCAAGATCGCCGAGAACCTCGTCGCCAAGAGCAAATACTATGACATCGCGCGCGAGCTGGCGCAGATCACCAGCCGCCTGCCCCGCGACGATCGGGGCATGCGCCAGTTCGTCGTGTGCTCGGGCGGTGGCCCCTCGATCATGGAAGCCGCCAATCGCGGCGCGGCGGACGTCGGCGCCGAGTCGGTGGGCCTGAACATCGTCCTGCCGCACGAGCAGGCGCCCAACCCGTACGTCACGCCGTCGCTGAGCCTCCAGTTCCACTATTTCGCGCTGCGCAAGATGCACTTCCTGCTGCATGCGCGCGCATTGGCGGCGTTCCCGGGCGGGTTCGGCACGTTCGACGAGCTGTTCGAGCTGCTGACCCTGATCCAGACCGGCAAGATCCAGCCGATCCCGGTGCTGCTGTTCGGCCGCGCCTTCTGGGAACGCGTCGTGAATTTCGAGGCGCTGGTCGAGGAAGGCGTCGTGTCCGAGCGTGACCTGGGCATCTTCACCTATGTCGAAACCGCCGAAGAGGCGTGGGACGTGGTCCGCAACTTCTACGAGGAACGCGCGCGCAAGGAAGCCGAACAGGCGTAACGTCGGTCGGTTACCCTATGTAGCCCCTCTCCTTCAAAGGAGGGGTTGGGGTGGGGCCTATCCACCAGTGCCGCGCTTGCGGAAGCGCCCCACCCCCGCCCCCCTCCCCTGAAAG
>NZ_MQUI01000016.1:0-74201 GCF_001970915.1 Sphingomonas sp. Sph1(2015) | reverse complement strand
CGAACCGGCCTCGTGCCAGTATCGTCACATGACATCGTCATGGCTGTAGGCCTTGCTGCTATCCAGAAAGGCCAATCCGTCCCCGGTTATGCCGCCATCAGCAAGGTGACCGCGCAACAGCGCTTACGTTCAGCCTAAGCATGCTCGATCCTAAAATCTGCCGTTCGTACATTTCGCTTCAAGCAAGAGTTGGATCTCTCAAAAAAATCGAGGATCTTGCTAGACGCCGATTAGCACTGGTTGCCAACGACGGAAGCGCGGGGCGAGAGCGACAGCCCGATGCTTCTTATCAACTGAGCTTGAGCCTGCCTCCAGCGTCAGCCAATGCCGAGCTTGCGGCCGACATGCCCGACTAAAGCGTGACGATGCGGTTCGCTCTCGACGATAAAGTGCACGCGCCCCTCAATGGGCGCGAGATCGGTATGGTCACTGAAGGTGCGCTCGACGCCATCGGCATCGTTGAACCTGACGAGATGCATACGCCGGCGGCTTTCGGGCCTGACATTGAAGGGAAACATCGGATGCGCCGTCTGCGCGACGCGCCACGTCGCGATCGCTTGGTCGAGCCCCGACAACTTGATCCAGACTTGATCGAACAACGGGTCGCCGGTGAGGATTTCTTCAATTTGCGCGCGCGTCCTCGGAATGAATTCAAGATTGGGCAAGAGCTCGGCCCGGTGAGTCCAGAGATCGGCGCCATTACGGATCGGCGGCCGTAGATCGTCGCGCAGGCCGGCTTCGTGCGCTGCGACGTCGTCGGCGGCACTCGCATTGCGAGCGATAACCAAGGATTCGGCAATGTCACCATTGGCATCGAGTTCAAGCAGATTGAGCGCCAGTTCGCGAGACTGCCAGAGCGCGTCGGAGGCAAGGCTGACGCCGAGACCTTTGAGCAGATGGGCAAGGCCGAGCGCCTTGGCTGGGCTACCGGCCGAGATTGGAGCAGCGGCTGGCATCCTGTATTCAAAGCCCTCATGATCCGGGCCATCGGCCTCCGCCAGCGCCCGACCGAGCGGTGCGCGATTGTTGAGCGTCTTTAGGTACTGGCTCTCTTCGACGCATTCTCCGTCATTTCGGATTGTTGCGATCGTAAGGCCGGGACCGAGCACCAGTTCGTTGAGCGGCTGATCGCAATTCAAGATTAGACGATCGTCTATGCTGCGCGCTGCGCGAATCGTTTTGACCATCGCTTTGAGGTAGGCAATCGATTCTGCGCGCGGCACGCCGCCGACCGGCGCTGACAGGTCATTAAGGAAGAGCTGGAGCGGCATTGCGGCTTAATCGAGTAACCGGTCCAAGCTCTTCTCCCATTGGTCGAAGAAGCCGGCGGGCCAATAGGACAATCGACCCTCCGAACTCAACGCGGGAGTTTCGTAGCTGCTCGCTTCGCCGGGATTGCGCGTGAAGAAATGCAACTTGGCTTGGCGCGGCGCGAGCAAGCCCTCCTTCACAGCGAGGCGAACGCCGTTGAGCACGTGGTCGCTATGGCTTTCGATGATCACCTGCACGTTGTTGGCGGCTGTTAGCGCAAGCAATCGTCCGATCGACGCCTGTCCACGCGGATGGAGCTGAGCCTCAGGATTTTCGACAACCAGCAGCGTGTTGGGCGTTGCGGCGAGGCAGGCGACGACGACGGGAAGCGCGTGGGTGAGACCGAAACCCACATTGGTCGGGCGCAGCGGCTCACCGTACGCGGCGCCCTCGCCCTTGTAGGAGAAAACCAGACGAACGAGATCGGTCATCGGGACCGGGACCGGTTCCACCCGAACGCCTGGACTGAATTCCTGCATCCAGGCGTTGACCTGCGCGATGAGGCTGCCTGCGCGCTGCTCGTGGGGCGACCGGACGATCTCCGCAGTGGTGATCTGCTCGCCGAACTCGAGTAGGAAGTGTGCGGTATACTCGCCTTGGGGGCCAAGAAAGCGGTGTTGACGAACCGAGTTCTGCGATTTCGGGGAAGTCACCGACGGCGTGATCCGATCAGCCCGCAGGAACTGGAAGCCTTGAGCGAAGACGTCGAGCAGCGGAAAGTCGCCCGGAGCTGGCTTTGCGGAGCAGGTGAGCACGTCAGCATCGGGATCGGCCGCTGCCTGCCAGCGGTAGGAGACGGACTGACCCTGCCTCGTCTCGCCGAGCGAGATAGCTATCTCGGCGGCGTCAAAGCCTTGGTACAGGACGTCGCGACCGGTGCCGATGTCGACCAGCTCGCCATTAAGCGCGAGATCACCATTTAGCAGAAAATTCCCGTAAAACGATTGCCGCAGCACGCCTATCGCCTGCAGGACGGTGCTCTTGCCACTGCCGTTGAGCCCTGACAGGAGAGTTAAGTTGCCAAGGCTTAGTTCGATGTCGTCGAACGCCTTGAAATTTTCAAGACCGATATAATCAAGCATTAGCGAGAACCCCAGTGATTAGCTCGCTGATTGCGGAAAAGCGCCGATTGACCTTTCGGATATCGCCCGTGCCCTGCGAGATTGCGCTCTCGAATGAGCGGTCATGGCAGAGCGCCATGAAACCCTCCCGAAGCACCTCGGCCCGCTGCCCGAGGATCGCGAGCTGCGCGTGGGTGAGCCGCGCCAGATTAACCGAGAGCGCTTCAAAGACGGCTTTGTTGATCGGCAGCCGGCCGGCCTCCTTGTCGAACCGTTTACGGAAGGCGTCGCGGCCGAAAATTTTATAGGCGTTCTCCATCGCGCTGACGAAGTTGAACTGCATGACCGCGAGGTCATTGTCGTCGGTTTCGTTGATCTTCTTCATGGCCGTGATCAAGAAGCCGTCCATGTCCGGCTGTTTGTAGCTTTCAAGTCCGAGTAGGTAGAATGCGGCGAAGCGCAGCACGAGTTCGCGGTCATCCATGCGAATGGGCTGAACGCTACCATCGGTAGCGCGGACGAACGAGGGCAGGCTTGCCCAGGTCTCCAGAAGATCGCGCGCCTTGCCCGGGGTGATGGCGTGCCGCAGTTCCTGCGCAGACAGTGCCATACCGCCGGTATTGATTCGGGCGAAGATGTTAAATTTGACTTCGGGTGGCGTGCCCTTGCGGATCAAGTGAATGATCAGCTCGGTTTCGCGGAGCCGCATCTTGAGCCGCGAACTGAGCCCCTCGAAGTCCGCGCCCTCATAATCGTGGAGGTATTCGAGCCCAGTAAGGATGAGTGGCTGACCCCCGATGATCTGAGGCTTGATGAAGCGAGCAATCGTAGAAAGCCGCTGAATCCCGTCGACGATTTCCCAACGTTCGTCTTCATCCTCAGCAGCGTACAGGACTGGCAAAGGGATTCGAAGCAACAATGACTCGATCAGGCGGCTTTGGCGCCGCGCGTCCCACACGCCCCAGCGTCGCTGAAAGTCAGGCTGAAGATCGATCATCTCTGATTCGGTGCGAGACAAAAGAAGGTCGACCGTCATCGACCGTGTGACGACGTCGATGTCGTCCGGATCGAACGGTTCGGCGATCTTTTCCCCTTCGTCCGAGGATGATTGTTCGACTTCAACGCCAGTGGCGTAGCCCAACATATCAAGTTTCTCGACGATCGCCGACGCTCCCTCCATCATTCGATCCTAAACACCTCTCAAGCTCCGGTCGGGCTCACCATATGCGATCACGAGAGAAAGGGCTACGCGGCGCACTACTGCCGCGATTTTCGACGAACGCGCTCACGCCAACCCTCCATCTTCAAGCGTCGGCGCCGTGGCTCTCGCGATCTCGCGCGAAAGATCATGGAGAAACTGCGTCGACGGGCCGACCACGAGATCGGCGTCCGGTGCGGTCTCCAACCAGCGATGCATGCCAACCAGGGTCGCAAGCAACGGCCAGTCGATCAGCGAGCCTCGAAACACCATCTCCGGCCAAGCGTCTTTATCGTCCCGGAGCGTCTCGATATATCCCTCATAATCGAGCAGGCTCCCCATCAGGAGCGACTGGTCCATCTGCCCTGTCCGCTTAAAGTCTCGGGCGAACCGCACCATCGGGGACAGGCGCGCGAACCAGTCGATCGTCGGTACTCGGTACTCGGGATCAAAATCGGCGGCGAGCCCATGGATCTCGTCGAGAAACCTTGGCGATGCGAATGCCGCTGGAATGATGAGCTCGGCCAGCCTCTGCCGCTCGGTGATCGAATGATCTGACAGATCGATCGACACATAGCTGCGTGGCTCGGAAACGTTGATAGTGACCTCGTCCTCGAACAGCGTGACGCTGAGCGTTCCTGCAATTGTACCGAGCGTTGCAGAGAATAGGGTCTGCATCAGCGTTTTTCGCGGCGGCGGACCGCCGATCCGCGACGCGGCGGCCGCGAATTGCAATCCCTCAGTTACCCGTCCGGTGGCAAATGCCAGTCCTGCAGCATCCCCGAGCTTGTAGACAAGATCGGTCGGCTCCCACGCATTGCGGTTGATCGGACCGCCCGGGAGATTTCGCACGATAACCGCGAGGATGACCGAAACTGTCGAGACGCGCAGATTATCGGCAAAGGACAGCGCCGCCTCAATGGTCTCGTCTGACCAGTTTTCTGTGCCGGTTAATCTCATAGCGAACCGATCACGTTCGACACGGCATCAGGCGCCACGAAATCGGGGTTGGCGAACACGCTGTCACCGCCGGTCCAACTCGCATCGAGTGGATCGCCCTGCGCATCGACCTTCATGACCCAGGCGATCTGGCGGCGCGGCACATAGAGCTTGGCCGTTACCTCGCCCTGATAATGATATTTGTGGAAGCCTGAGAACAGCTTCAGGTCGCGAACATCCTCGGCGAGCCCCGGGATGTCGGCGGCGGGCTTGGGTGTGGTGACCACCCAGAGGCGGAAGACGAACCCCGGCGTCGTCCCGCCTCGGGTCGCGAAGTTGAGTGCCGTACCAAGCGCCGGAAGCACAAGCGCCGGCTTTCCCCGACCCTGATACTCTACGCATCCCGCGCCAAGCGAAATGTAGGGCGTCGTCGCTGACACCTTTTTGTACGCATTCACATGATCGTCGAGCGCGGTCGCCGACAAGGCACTCTGCGACGCTCCTTGAGCGGTGGTTAACGCGGTGCCGCCATTGGCCAAGATCCAGTTGCTGAAGATGCCGGTGTCGTTGACGAGCCGCTCGGCCATCGCATCGCTAAAGGTCGCGCTTTCTGCGACCCCCTTGAAACACCAATTGATCAGCATGTCTCACCCCTGCTCGCAAGATGGCACTCATTCCTGGAGTTCCGCAACCCGTCGCCGCAACCGAAATGAAGCGGTTGAAGCACGCTCACACATACATCAGCACGACTAGGCGGATGATCTCCGGTGAGGAGTTCCGCGCGAGCACAAATGCGCCAGTCCGTTTCGCTCTTTCTATTTGGCGCCCCGGGGTGATCCGCCGAGTAGTGATGACGTAAGTCCGGTTTCATAAATATCACGCAAGAAGCAGACAGTCAGCAGCCGGCCTAGTGGCGGCCGCCGCACGAGGGCGATTCAGCAAACGCTGAATGTCGGCTCGCGGCAAGACCTGCCATACAGGCCGGAACCCAGGAATGACAGCTTTGTCCCACTTCTCGCCATTCCTTCCATCGCTGCTCGAGGCGACGGGTGAAGATGAATGGACGTCTGAAATTGGGGAGCGTGAACCGACCGCTGAATGTGGTGTTGTGGGTCTGCTTTACTTCAATAAAATCGTACCGTTTGGACGTCGTACACGGACGCGAGCGAAGGCAGTTTTTGGCTGGCTGAGTTGACGCTTGGAATTCCGCGATCCGCCATCGCTAGCGGATGGCAGGCGAAAGTGATCACGAACAACAGGAGGTAGCAAACGTCGAGGCGCAGCTTCGAGGCTGCCTCGACGTGCCGTCCTGGCTTGGCCAACCCGCCGTCACCCGGCGGGAATGCATGCTCGTGCTCGACGCACTCGCCAGTGAGTTCGATTTGCTGTTCGAACACAAATAGGGACAGGAAAAATGGCAAAAGCTGCCCGCAGCCGGACCAGGGCTTTCGCGTATATGCGCCTGTCGGTCGACAAGGAGGGCGGTACGCCTCAGAGCATCGACGCCCAGCGCAGCGCTATTCAGGCCTACGCGGCCAAGCATGACATCATGATCGTTGAGGAGTTTGCCGACGCTGGCCGTAGCGGCCAGACCGACAAGCGCCCTGAATTTCAACGGCTGGTGCAAAAGGCCACCGCGCCCGATCATCCTGTGAATCTGGTCCTGATGTTCATATTCAGCCGTATGGCCAGAAACATGCGGTTGTTCTTTGATGTAGTGGGAAGGCTGGAGGACGCAGGTGTCGAGGTCCGGTCGATCACGCAGGATTTCGGCCGGGGTCGCGGTCAGCGGATCGCCCGGACGATAACCGCGATGATGGACGAGGAGCAGGCGCGCGATTCGGCGATCCTCACCCGGAAGAGCCGCAGGGAGAATGCCCGGCAAGGCTTTGACAATGGCGGTCCGGTGCCGTTTGGCTACCAAACCTATGTTGCCCGGCAGGACGGCGAGAAGGAACGGCGAAAGCTGGCGATCGTCGAAGCCGAAGCGGCGATCGTACGCCAGATTTTCGATTGGGCCGACATCGGACGCGGCGGGCGCTGGATCGTAAAGCAGTTGAACGAAGCGGGGCGAACCCTCCGAGGTGCGAGGTTCGCCAACAGCAATGTTGCCGGCATTCTGGCTCGCGAGGTCTATACCGGCGTCTATCACGATCGTACTGCCGACGACGATGGGATCACCCCGGACGTGGAAGATGCTATCGCGGTCACCTGTCCCCCGATCATCGCTCGGGATCAGTTCGATCGCGTGGCCGCCATGCGGGCAACACGCAATCCCAGGCGAATGGCGCCGCATGTCGCCGCCGGCACCACGCTACTCACCGGCGTCGCCCGCTGCGGTATGCCCGGCTGTTCAAGCGGTATGACGATCCGCACCGGAAAAGGTGGCCGCTATACCTACTACGTCTGCAACGACCGGGTGAACCGTGGCGGCGCCTGTGCCTGTCCGAGTATCCGGCGCGAAAAGCTGGATAGCCTGGTTCTGGATGCGATCGAGGCGAGATTGCTGGGGAGAGACCGGTTGCGCACATTGCTCGCTGGCGTTCTCGATGTCTCACAAAGTCGACAGGCGGAACGTGAGGCGGACCTTGCCCGAAGCCGTTCGGAGCGGACGCGGCTCAACACTGCGATCAATAATCTGCTGATCCTGATCGAAGAAGGGACGATGAGCGCGCGAGATCCGGCGTTTGTCGAGCGCATGGCGACAAACCGGGCGGCACTGGCGGCGGTATCAAGCCGGATCGATGTGCTGGAAGCGCAACTGGCGAAGGGCAAGCGCAGGATCGACGAACAAACGATCGACCGTTTCGGCGACATGCTTCGTAAGAAAATGCGAAGCGACGACAGTTCGCTCCGTTCGTCCTACCTCAGGATGTTCGTCTCGAACGTCAGCGTGTCGGACCATGAGATAGTCATTTCGGGCCCTGTTTCGAGCCTGGAAAATGGTGTCTCTGTCGGACTTCCCGTCAAAGAGGGCGCGGCGCCCATCTTTGACCGGGAGTGGTGCCCCTGGCCGGACTCGAACCAGCATGCCTTGCGGCGTTCGATTTTGAGTCGAATGCGTCTACCAATTTCGCCACAGGGGCAGCGAAGCCGCGCTGCTAGACGAGGGTGACGGCGTACGCAAGCGCCGATTGCCGGGATCAGGGGCAATCGTGGGTGGCGACGCAAACGAAGACCACCAGAGTATAGAGCAGGACCAAGATGAGGGCGGTCAGGTAAAGCGGCAGGATCAGCGCCTTCGCGCGGGTGCGCAGAGGCAGCATCGACAGGCCGATGAGGCCGGGAACGGTCGCCAGCGCGGCCAGACCATAGAAGAGTGGCGGACCGCGGACGCCGGACGCCACGGGATCGGACCAGAGGATGGCCAGCCATGTCAGGGGCGGCCCACACACCATCAACAGGATCGGAGTGATCCAGCGCATTGCCTTGCGCGCCATCAATTGACCGGCGGCCGCTGGCGATAGCCGAGCGCTTCGGCGACATGGATGCGCCCGACCTGATCCGCGCCCGCCAGATCGGCGATGGTCCGCGCGACGCGCAGGACGCGGGTATAGCCGCGCGCGGTCAGGCGCATTCGCTCGGCCGCCTCGACCAGCAGGGCGCGGCCCGGCTCGTCCGGCGTGGCGAAGCGTTCCAGCCATGGGCCGTCGGCCTCGGCATTGGTGCGCACCGTCACGGCGGCATCGCGATAGCGTTCGGTTTGACGCGCGCGTGCCGCCGCCACCCGCGCGCCGACCGTCGCCGATGATTCGGCGGCGGCGGATGAAAAGAGATCGACCGCGCGAACCGGCTGGACCTCGACGGACAAATCGATCCGGTCGAGCAGCGGCCCGGAAATCTTGGCCTGATAATCCGCCGCACAGCGCGGCGCGCGGGCACAGGCGAGCGCGGCGTCGCCCAGATGGCCGCAGCGGCACGGGTTCATCGCCGCGACCAGCTGTACGCGTGCCGGAAAGGTCACATGCGCATTGGCCCGCGCGATGCTGACCGTGCCGGTTTCCAGCGGCTGGCGCAGCGAATCGAGCACCGCACGCTGGAACTCGGGCAGTTCGTCGAGGAACAACACGCCCAGATGCGCCAGACTCACCTCGCCCGGCCGGGCCTTCAACCCGCCGCCGGTCAGCGCGGCCATCGAGGCGGAGTGATGCGGCGCACGGAAGGGCCGCGTCCGGGTCAGCCGTCCACCCGCCAGCGTTCCCGCAACGGACTGGACCATCGAGACTTCCAGCGCCTCGGCGGCATCGAGCGGCGGCAGGATGCCGGGCAGGCACGCGGCCATCAGCGACTTGCCCGACCCCGGAGGACCACTCATCAGCAGGTTATGCCCTCCGGCCGCCGCGATCTCCAGCGCCCGGCGGGCATTTTCCTGTCCCTTCACCTGCGACAGGTCGGGACCAGCCACGCCCTCTTCCACCAGTCCGCCCTCGGCGGTCGGCAGGACGGAATGGCCCTTCAGATTGTTGATGAGCGAGAGCAGGTCGGGTGCGGCGATCACCGCGCCACCGCCTGCCCAGCTCGCTTCCGCCCCTTGCGCGGCGGGACAGATCAGGCCCTTGTCGAGCGATCCGGCATGGAGCGCGGCCAGCAGCACGCCGGGCGACGGCCCGATCCGCCCGTCCAGCGCGAGTTCGCCGACCACGACATGATCGGCGAGCAGTTCGGCATCGACCACCCCCATCGCCGCCAGCAGCGCCAGCGCGATGGGAAGGTCGAAATGCGATCCTTCCTTGGGCAGGTCGGCGGGCGACAGGTTCACCGCGATCCGCTTGGGCGGCAGGGCCAGGCCCATGGCGGCGATGGCGGCGCGCACCCGCTCCCTGCTCTCCCCCACCGCCTTGTCGGCCAGCCCGACCAGATTGAAGGCGGGCAGCCCGGCGATCAGCTGGACCTGCACCTCGACGGCACGCGCCTCCAGCCCCAGATAGGCCACCGTGGACACGATCGTCGCCATCAAATCCCCCTGTACGGGCGCTCCCCTGCCCGCTTATGCTTCCTGCAAAGGATATGGCCCGACCGCAAGGGGCAGAGGGCTACGCAGGAGTGCGCACAGCGGATTGACTTGAAAGCCCGCTTTGCGTAAGCGGCTTGCCACCAAGGCCGTCCTCGTGGCGGCCGTTTTTATTCAGACGTATCCAAGGAATGAACGATGAAGCGTACCTTTCAGCCGAGCAATCTGGTGCGCGCTCGCCGTCACGGCTTCCGTTCGCGGATGGCCACGCCGGGCGGCCGTGCCGTGATCCGCGCGCGTCGTGCACGCGGCCGCAAGAAGCTGTCGGCGTAATCACGACACTGACCCGCCGCCGCGATTTCCTCGCGGCCAATGGCGGGCGACGCGTGGCGATGCCCGGCTTCGTGCTGCAGGTTCGCCCGCGGGATGACGGTGACGCGGCGATTCGCGTCGGCTTCACCGTCACCAAAAAGATCGGAAACGCGGTCGTTCGCAACCGGATGAAACGCCGGTTGCGGGCGCTCGCGCGCGATCTGTTGCCGGAAAAGGGAATAGCGGGCGCCGACCATGTCCTGATCGGACGGCAGGGCGGGATCGAGCGCGACTATGCCGCGCTCACCGCCGAGCTGGCCAAGGCGCTGACCCGCGCCGCCTCACCCGACACCGGCGGCCAGGACAGGCCCCGCGAACCGCGCGTGCATCATGGCCGAGGCAAGGGGCGCACCCCCCGTGGCGGCGCACACCGCCAGCCCGCACCGTCGAATCAAGAGCCTGCGTGACCCTGTTCGCGCGGGCCTTGATTCTCATCGCGCGGGGCTGGCAACTCGGCCCTTCGCTGATTTTGCCGCCCACTTGTCGCTATCAACCTTCCTGTTCGGCCTATGCAATACAGGCCATTGGCCGCTATGGCGCGGGCAAAGGGGGCTGGTTGGCGCTCAAGCGCATTGCGCGGTGCCATCCCTGGGGCGGGCACGGACCCGACCCGGTCCCCTGACACTAACGGGGTTTCCACGTGAACCAAGACCGCAAGAATTTCGTCGTGTTCGCGGTGATCGCGGCGCTGATCCTGTTCGGATGGCCGCTCATCCAGAGCAAGTTCTTCCCGAGCAATCCGCCCGCGACCAAGATCGTCGACGGCAAGCAGGTCCCGGTGACCAACAGCACGGCCAACCCGACCGCCACGACGCCGACCGCGATTCGCGACCGCAGGGTCGTGCTGGCCGAAACCCCGCGCGTGGCGATCGACACGCCGCGCCTGAAGGGTTCGATCAACCTGAAGGGCGCTCGGATCGATGACCTCGTCCTGCTCGACTATAAGCAGACGGTCGACAAGAACTCCCCGCCGATCCGCCTGCTGTCGCCGGCGGGTGCCGAAGGTGCCTATTTCGCGGGCTTCGGCTGGCGCACCGACGGGCTGAACCCGCCCGCCGCCGATACCGTCTGGACCGCCAGCGCGCCCGTGCTGCGCCCCGGCCAGCCGGTCACGCTGACCGCCGCCAACGCCACCGGCCAGCAGTTCCGTATCGTCCTGTCGGTCGACAAGGATTACATGTTCACCGTCCAGCAGACGGTGGCGAACGGCGGGAACGCGGCGGTGCCGGTCGCGGCCTATGGTTATGTGAACCGCGGCATCTCGGCCGATCCCGACACCTGGACGATCCATGTCGGCCCGATGTCGGTCAACAACGGCTCGGCCAATTACGGCCCGAACTGGAAGGACCTGGACAAGGCCCCGACCCGCTTCACCACCACCGGCGGCTGGCTGGGCTTCACCGACAAATATTGGCTGGCGACGCTGATCCCCGATCAGGCCAAGGCGTTCGACGGCCAGTTCCGTGCAGGCGCGGGCCAGACCTATCAGGCCGATTATACGCTCCAGCCGCAGACGCTCGCGCCGGGCAAGCAGATCACCCAGACCACGCGCTTCTTCGCGGGTGCCAAGGAAGTCGCGCTACTCGACCGCTATACCGACAAGGAAGGCGCGACGAAGCTCGATTACGCGCTGGACTGGGGTTATCTGCGCGTCATCGAAAAGCCGATCTTCTATTATCTCGACTGGCTGTTCAAACTCGTCGGCAATTTCGGCGTCGCGATCATCCTGCTGACCGTCACGATCCGCGCGCTGATGTTCCCGATCGCCCAGCGCCAGTTCGCCTCGATGGCGGCGATGCGCGCGGTGCAGCCCAAGATGAAGGCGCTGCAGGAACGCTACAAGGACGATAAGGTCCGGATGCAGCAGGAGGTCATGGCCCTCTACAAGCAGGAGAAGGTCAATCCGCTGGCGGGCTGTCTGCCGACGCTGATCCAGATTCCGATCTTCTATTCGCTCTACAAGGTGCTGATGCTGACGATCGAAATGCGTCACCAGCATTTCGTGCTGTGGATCAAGGATCTGTCCGCGCCCGACCCGCTGACCCCGGTCAACCTGTTCGGCCTGCTGCCCTTCGTGCCGCCGCACTTCATCGCGATCGGCGTCGTGCCGATCCTGCTGGGCATCTCGATGTACTTCCAGTTCAAGATGAACCCGCAGCCGATGGACGACGCGCAGAAGCAGGTCTTCGCGATCCTGCCCTGGGTGCTGATGTTCGTGATGGCCCCGTTCGCGGTCGGCCTTCAGGTCTACTGGATCACGACCAACTGCATCTCGATCCTCCAGCAGCGCCTGCTCTATGCCCGCCATCCGGGCCTGAAGCAGCCGGTCGTCAAGAAGTGAGCGAGCTTCCCACCCCTGCCCCCACCGAGAAGCCGGAAGGTTTCTCGGAGGAGCTGGTCGAGTCGGCGCGCAAGCTGTTCGCCGGGCCGGTCACCTTCCTGAAGTCCGCGCCCGCGCTGAAATTCCTGCCCGATCCCGTGGTGCCGGAAGTCGCGGTCGCCGGGCGGTCGAACGTCGGCAAGTCGTCGCTGCTCAACGCGCTGACCAACCGCAACGGGCTGGCGCGCACCTCGAACACGCCGGGCCGGACGCAGGAGCTGAACTTCTTCGACGTCGGCACGCCCCCCCTGCTGCGCCTTGTCGACATGCCGGGCTATGGCTTTGCCAAGGCGCCCAAGGACATGGTGAAGCAGTGGCGCTTCCTGGTGAACGATTTCCTGCGCGGACGTCAGGCCTTGAAGCGCGCGCTGGTGCTGATCGACTCGCGTCACGGCATCAAGGAAGTCGATCGCGAGATCCTGGAGATGCTCGACCGTGCGGCGGTCAGCTACCGCATCGTCCTGACCAAGGCGGACAAGGTGAAGGCGACCGAACTCGCCGATGTCATCGCCCGCACCGAGGTCGAGGCGCGCAAGCGCGCCGCCGCGCACCCCGACATTCTCGCCACGTCGAGCGAGGGCGGCATGGGGATTCCTGAACTGCGTGCGGCCGTGCTGGAAGCCATTGGCTGAGCAACCCAGCCGGGGGCTCGGCCGTGATGCGCCGGGTCCCCGCCTTCCCCGATTCGCGGGATAACGCGTCTCCCAATTATGACAGCTTATTGAGGAACCCGCGCAAATTCCGTAGGTTCTGGCATCTCGCAACCCCCGTTGCGGCGAAGGCACGCCTGTGTCGTTCGCCCTGTTTGCATATGTGACAGATTTATCGCCCATCAACCGACGCTGTTGCATAAAAGTCGCGTCGCTTCATAAATGTCAGCAAACATGACGCTTTTGTTGACGTCCCGACATGCTCGGGAATAGCCCCATGAATACAAGTAGATAAATTGGGGAAAGCGTATCATGTCCCGGAATATCCGTTCGCGCGCGCTGCGCGACGTCAGCGCCGTTGCGTTGCTCACTCTCCTCGCGACCCCGGTCGCGGCCCAGACCCTGCCCCCGACGGCACCCGAAAACGCCACCGCGCCGGATAGCACCGCGCAGACCGCCCCCGCAGACCAGAGCGCAGCGAGCGGCCAGGACGTGGTCGTCACCGGCTCGCGGATCGCGCGTCCCGAGTTCGAGACGCTGCAACCGACCCAGGTCGTCGGCGCGGCGCAGATCGCCAATCGCGGCTATACCAATGTCGGCCAGGTGCTGAGCGAAATCCCGGCCTTCGGTCCTCCGGGCAATAGCGGCGTCGGCGCACAGTCGTCCTTCGGCCCGGCCCAGACCTTTGTCGACTTTTTCGGTCTCGGCACGCAGCGCACGCTGGTGCTGGTCAATGGCCGCCGCTTCGTGTCGTCCAACACCGCCAGCATCTTCGGCCCCGTATCGGCCGGTACGCAGGTCGACCTGAACAACATCCCGACCAGCCTGGTCGAGCGGGTCGAGACCGTCGCCATCGGCGGCGCGCCGATCTATGGTTCGGACGCGATCGCGGGCACCGTCAACATCATCCTGAAGCGCAATTTCGAGGGGCTTCAGCTCCAGGCGCAGGCAGGCGTGTCGCAAAAGGGTGACGCCCCCGACCAGCGGCTCAGCCTGCTGGCCGGCAAGAACTTCGCCGACGGGCGCGGCAACATCACCTTTTCGGGCGAGTATAACCGCGTCACCGGCCTGACCGCCGCCGACCGCGACATCACCGCCGCCGGTTACTTCTTCGGCACCCCCGCCACCGCGGGCGCGTTCCAGCGGGTCCTCTATCCGAACCAGCGCTACAGCGCGTTCACCATCGGCGGCGTGCCGTTCAGCGCAGACGACTTCCTCGCCAGCCGCTCGGGCATCCGCAATGCCGCTGGCCAGTTGCTGCAGTTCGGCGCGAACGGCACGCTGACCCCGCTCGACCTCGGCACGCCGATGCGCCAGGGCTATATCAGCAGCGGCGGCAACGGTTACAACCTGCCGCTCCAGTCGAACCTGCTGACCACCTCCGAACGCTATATCGCCAGCGCGCAGGCCAGCTATCAGTTCAGCGACCGCATCCGCTTCTTCGGCGAGGCATGGTATGTCCGCAGCAAGGGCACGAACCTGATCGACCAGCCGAACTACAACACCGCGCTGTTCGACGATGCCGGGCGGCCGGACGGCAACCTGCTGCTCAGCCTCGACAACCCGTATCTGTCGGCCACCGACCGCGCGACTATCGCGGCCAACCTGCCCGCCGGTCAGAACCAGTTCTATCTGGGCCGCGCGCTCGCCGACCTGACCACGGGCCGCGCCGAAGCCACGGTCGAGACGTATCGTTTCGTCGGCGGCTTCGACGGCACGGTGCCGCTGCTCGGTCGCGACTTCAAGTGGGAGGCTTCGGCCGTCTATGGCAAGTCGATCACCAATGGCCGCAACTTCGAGCTGATCCAGCAGAATTTCGCCAACGCCATCGACGCGGTGCGCGACGCTTCGGGCAACATCACCTGCCGTCCGGGCGTGGTGAACGCGACCATCCCGTCGATCGGCGGCGGTGCATGCGCCCCGCTCAACATCTTCGGCATCGGCCAGGCCAGCCAGGCGGCGCGCGATTACATCTTTACCGTCGCCACGCCGCGTTCGGCCAATGAGCAGCTGGTGTTCAACGCCAATATCAACGGCCCCGTCTTCCAGCTGTTCGGCAACGACGTGTCGCTGTCGCTGGGTTACGAGCATCGCGAGGAAAAGACGCAATTCGATCCGGGCGCCTATTATTATGGCGAACCGCAGGCGGATGGCAGCCGCGTGCAATATGGTCGTATCATCCCGATCGATCCCATTCGTGGCAAGTTCCACACCAATGAAGTGTTCGGCGAAGTCGTCGTGCCGTTCGTGTCCAGCAAGAACGAGCTGAGCTGGCTCAAGACGCTCGAATTCGACGGCGCGGCGCGTTATGTCGACAACTCGCTGTCGGGCGGCGACGTGACCTGGACAGCGGGCGGCCGTGTCGGCTTCTTCCAGGGGCTGACCTTCCGCGGCAACTTCACCCGCTCGATCCGTTCGCCCGCCATCACCGAGGTGTTCAATCCGACGTCGCGGGCGTTCAACTCCGGCCTCGATCCGTGCGACGCACGCTATGTCGGCAATGGCCCCAACCCCGCGACGCGTCGTGCCAATTGCGTCGCGGCCGGGATCAATCCTGCGACGTTCGATTCGAATTTCAGCAACTTCACCATTCCGGTGACGGTCGCGGGCAACCCCGATCTGCGCAACGAAAAGGCCAATAGCTGGACCGTCGGCGCCATCGCGCAGCCGCGCTTCATCCCCGGCCTGTCGGTCGCGGTCGACTGGGTCAATATCAAGCTGAACGATGCCATCCGCTCGCTGGACGGCACCGACATCCTGAATGCGTGCTATGATTCGAGCAACTATCCCAACCAGTTCTGCGGGCTGTTCACGCGCGGTGCCGATGGCCAGCTGACCACGATCCGCCAGGGCTATTACAACGCCGCGTCCTATGAGATGGCCGGTTTGCAATCGACCATTGCGTACCGCCTGCCGCTCAGCCGCGTCGGACTGGAGAACGCCGGTACGGTCGGCCTGTCGGTCAACTATTTCTACCGCGACAAGCTGCAGACCCAGGTGGGTGTGGGCGACATCAACCATGACGCGGGCGAAATCGGCTATCCGCGCCATTCGGGCACCGCGAACCTGACCTATGAAGGCGACACCTTCAACATCCTGTTCCAGGGTCAGTATACCGGCAAGGTGAAGTTCAATCTGGACGAAGCCCCCAATGCCCGCAACATCAGCGGCCTGACCGACTGGGTGGTGTTCAACACCACGGTGGGCGTGAAGGTGAACGACCAGTTCAACCTGCGCTTCATCGTCGACAATGTCTTCAACGCGACGGCCCCCTTCCCCGCCACGGCGGTGGCAGGCGGCACCCAGCCCTATTTCTCGGGGTTGATCGGTCGCTTCTTCCGCGTGGCGGCCACCGCCCGCTTCTGATCCGGCGTTCGTCGGAAACAAAAAGGCCCGTCCGGGTTCCCCGGGCGGGCCTTTTTTTGTTCGGTTGCGGCGGCCCGGCGGGGCGGTTACCCCTTGGTCCATGAAGCTCATCATCGGCAACAAGGCCTATTCCTCCTGGTCCCTGCGCGGCTGGCTTGCCTGTCGGCAGTCGGGACTTCCCTTTGAGGAGGTGGTCGTGCCGCTCTACGACGCGGACTGGGACAAGCGCCGCGAGGGGGCGGAGTTTGCGCCGTCATCGGGCAAGGTGCCGATCCTGTGGGATGGCGAGGCGGTCGTCTGGGACAGTCTGGCGATCATCGACTTCCTGGCCGACAAGGTCGGACGCGACCGTTTCTGGCCCGAGGACGAGGCCGCGCGCGCCATGGCGCGGTCGATGGCGGCGGAGATGCACGCCAGCTTCGTGGCGCTGCGTCGCAAGCACAGCATGAACATCCGCCAGGTCTATCCCGCCCGGATGCCCGATGACGATGTGATCGTCGATCTGAAGCGGATGATGGAGCTGTGGGCGCAGGCGCGGGCGCGCTTCGGCGGCGACGGCGATTTCCTGTTCGGGGAATTCGGCGCGGCGGACATCATGTTCGCGCCGGTGGTGACGCGGATCGTCACCTACCAGCTGCCCGTGGCGCGCTTTGCCATGCCCTATATGGACGCAGTGCTTCGCCATCCCTTCATGCAGGACTGGATCGCCGCCGCGCAGGAAGAGGAATGGATCATCGAACGGTTCGAGCAGCCGGTGGGGTGAGGGTTTTCCCTTGGCCTTCGACTTCGCTCAGGCTGAACGGGTTTCAGTACCGACCTCCGTTCAGCCTGAGCGAAGTCGAAGGCCACGCCCCTCCCCCGCCAAACCTACCGAGCAGCCGGGGGAACGTCGTTCAGCGGTGCCCGCTGCTCAGCCGCCGGTTCGGCCACCCGCGACGTAAAGGTATAGACCAGCACCCCGGCGATCCCCAGCGCGATCAGCAGCCAGAGCAGCAGTCGCTTTCCGGCCTTGTGGCCGTTGGGATCGGGATCGTTCATCACATCACTCCTGTTACGCAGGGGCTGGAACGATGCCGGGCGGGATCGGCTCCGTAAGCGTCGTCAATCGCATGATTGCCGTTCGCGCGTACGCTGCCTATGCCGCGCGGCATGACCGACGCCCTCACCCTTGCCCAGGCCCTGATCCGCAGCGACAGCGTCACGCCCGCGCGTGGCTCCGTATTCGACGTGCTGGAGGCCGCGCTGGTGCCGCTGGGCTTTGCCGTCGATCGCTTCACCATCGGCGAGGAACCTGACGGCCCGGTCGAGAACCTGCTGGCGACACGCGGCGGAACGGGCACGCATCTGGCCTTTGCGGGCCATGTCGATGTCGTGCCCGCCGGTGACGGCTGGCAGGGTTCGCCCTTTTCCGGCGAGGTACGCGATGGTCTGCTCTTCGGACGCGGTGCGGTGGACATGAAGGGCGCGGTCGCCGCCTTCGTCGCCGCCATCCCGGTGGAGCCGACCATTCCCCTGTCGCTGATCATCACCGGCGACGAGGAAGGCCCGGCCATCTATGGCACCCGCGCGCTGATCGACCGGATGGCGGAACTTGGGCTGACCCCCGACCTGTGCCTGGTCGGAGAACCGACCTCGGCGCAGCGGCTGGGCGACATGATGAAGATCGGGCGGCGCGGCTCGGTCAATATCTGGATCACCGTGCCGGGGCGGCAGGGTCACGTCGCCTATCCCCACCTCGCCGAAAATCCGATCACGCCGTTGGTCGCGATGCTGGCCGAGATCGAGGGGATAACGCTCGACACCGGCAATGCCTGGTTCCAGCCGTCCAATATCGAGATCACCGACCTGCATGTCGGCAACCCCGCAACCAACGTCATTCCGGGCGCAGCGCAGGCGCGGCTTTCGATCCGCTTCAACGACGAACAGAGCGGTGCGGCGCTGGTCGAGCGGATCACCGCCATCGCCCGTGCCCATGCCCCCGCCGCGCAGGTGACGGGCCGCATCTCGGGCGAGGCGTTCCTGACCCAGCCGGGTGCCTTCTCTGCGATGATCGCCGACGCCATCCGCGCCGAGACGGGGATCGAACCCGAGCTATCGACCACCGGCGGCACCTCGGACGCGCGTTTCCTGTCGAAACTGTGCCCGACGGTCGAGTTCGGATTACTCAACGCGACGATGCACAAGGTGGACGAAGCGGTGGCGGTCGACGACCTCCATACGCTGACCCGCATCTATGCGGGTGTCATCGCTCGCGCGGGCGCCTGAACACGATATAGAGCGCGCCCTGCCCGCCATGGCGCGGATGGGCGTTGCGGATCGCCGCGATCGCATCGGCATGGCGCGACGCGCCCAGCCAGTCGCTGATCGCCGCGCGGATCGCGCCGCGTGCATGGGGACGCTCGCTCTCGGGACGTGGCGGCTTGCCGGTCACCAGCAGCAGCACCCGGTCGCCGCGCGCGATCGCCCGGCCAAGCCCCTGGTCGAGCAACGCATGGGCCGAGGCCAGCGTGTGGCCATGCAGGTCGAGCGAACTGTCGGGCATCACGCTGCCCCGCGACAGCCGCTTGTCCCAGCCGCCGTCGAGCGTCTCGCCCGGCCCCTTCTTGGGTGCAGGCGGCGGCGCCGCGGGCTGGCGAAGCGGGGGCACACGACCCTTCACCCGCACCTTGGGCGCGCCGGGCGTTTCCTGGAACACGGCCTCCATGGTCGGCGGTGGCGGCGCGGGCCGGGCGGGCACGATAGCGGCGCGCAACGGGCGCACCGTTTCCATCACCCGCGCCCAGAGATGCGCCTCGTCAGGGTTGAGGGATCGCACCGACCGTCCCGACAGGCGCCGCAATCCCGGCTCGCGCCAACGTTCCGACCGGCAGCAGCAGGAAGGCCGTGCCCCGCGCCGACATGCCACCCGCCACCGCCCGCGCCGTATCGCCCGCCCCCCAGAAGGTGTCGAAGCGGTTCGCGCCCTTGATCGCGCCGCCGGTATCCTGCGCCACCCACAGCCCGGTCGCGTCCTGCCGGTCCATCGACAGGAAGACGGGCGCGCCCAGCGGCACGAATTTGGGATCCGCCGCCGCGCTGACCTGCCCCGTCACCGCATAGCCCATCGCCCCCTGCGGCGCGCCGTTCAACTCGCGGAAGAAGACGAAGCTCTTATTCTCGCGCATGATCGCGCGGCCCTCTTCCGGGTGGTCGTGCAGCCAGGCGACGATCCCCTGCATCGAGGTCTGGCCCGGCCCCAGCAGCCCGCGCGCCTTCATCAGTGCGCCGATGCCCGTATAGTCGCGGCCATTCTGCGTATCATAGCCGATCCGCATGATCCCACCATCGGGCAGCCGCAGCCGCCCCGAACCCTGAATCTGGAGGAAGAACACCTCGACCGGGTCCGCGCCCCAGGCCAGGATCGGCGCGCGTCCCGCCAGCGATCCCTGCTCGATCGCGGTCCGATCGTCATAGGGAACCAGGTTGGTGCCCTGCACCTTGCCGCGTATCTTCTTGCCCTTCAGGTCGGTCGAGAAGGCGCCCAGATCGACATCGACCAGATCGCGTGGCCGGGCATAGATCGGCACATCGTAACCCGAACGCCGATCATGCGAGCCAGCAATTTCCGGCTCGTAATAGCCGGTCGCCAGCGAGCGGCCGTCGCCGACTTGCACCGCCTCGAAATAGCGCGCGAAGAAATCACGGGCACCCCCGCGCGGCACGACGGCAGCGGCCCGGCAGGCGGTCTGCCAGTCCGCACCCTGGGTCAGGCCGCTGGCATCGGTGCGCCGCATCAGTCCGGGGCAGGACAGCAGGAAAGCGGCCCGCGCCGCCTCGGCCTGTGGCTCGGTGATCGGCAGCGAGGCGACCGGCGGTCCGGCCAGCACACCGGCCTGCGCCGCCGTCGCTGCCCCGGGAACGGTCACGACGGGGGTGGCGGGCAGCGGGGTCGCCGCGATGATCCGCACCGGACCATCGGGCACGCGCGATACGCTGGGGCCGCTCGGCTGCACCGAGGAACCACCCGGCCGGGGGCGTGGTTGCGGTCTGGGCTGGGGCTGTGCTTCCCCGCGCGACGGATAGGGTGCCGATGCACCCGGCGGAACGATCCGCCCCGCACAGGCCGACAGGCTGACCGAAAGCGCGACCATGGCCGCGGCGCGATACCCCCTCATCGCAGAGCTTCCCCCGTCAGACCGGATCAGGCTTCGTCGGTGTCGACGAGCTTCCAGTTCGGATCGCCGCTCTTCAGCGTGCGGGCGAAGGTCCAGACATCGTGCGTCTCGACCGCATCGCTCAGCGAACCGGCGATGACATGGCCATCGGCATCGCGCGTGACGGCGGCGATATCGGCGTCGAAGCGGACCGTAATGCGCGCCTCGCGACCCTCGACCTGTGCATCCACGATCTTGGCGCTGTCGACCCGGATCAGGCGATTGTCGAGCGAATGGCCCGCCTCGCGCCGCTGCTCGATCGCCTCGGCAAAGGCGGCCAGCACGTCGCGTTCGACCAGATCGGCCAGCGCGTCCTCGTCACCCTTCCAAAAGGCTTCCAGCGTCATGCGATAGGCGGCCTGTGCGCCGTTCAGGAACTGCGCCACGTCGAAGCCGGCCTCGCCCGCGATCACCGCGCGCAGGCCCTGTTCGGCGCGCGGATCGATGTTGCGGTTGGCGACCGGCGCGGACGCCTGCGCCGCCTCGGTCGTGCGGGGCAGCGTCACGGGCAGCGGCCGGTCATCGGCACTGCGCGCCAGCGGCTGCTGCTCATGGCCGGTGCGCTTGCCCAGGACACTGTACAGCCGCAGTGCGAGGAAGAGCGCGACCATCGCGAGAAGAACGACGTAGAATAACAACACAGGCGCCTTTCACTATCGTGACCGATATAGGCGTACGAGCCGACAATGAAAACCCGGCCTTCCGACGAAGCGGGCAAGGTTGAAACCATGCCGACCCGCTGCTACGCGCAACGACTATATGGCCGAACGCGCGAACCCGCCCTTTCGGTTCCTTATCTCCCTTGATCTAACGCAAAGGTTTCGACGATGGACGAACAGGGTTTGCCGCAGGGCTTTGAAGCGCCGAACGGCGACGATGCCGGCCCCGCCGCCGGTATGATCTCGCAATATGTGAAGGACCTGTCGTTCGAGAACCCGAACGCGCCCGCCATCTATCAGGCGCAGACCGCGCCGGGCATCGACGTGCAGTTCAACATCTCGGCGGCGCAGGTCGGCGAGGAAGTCCATGAGCTGACCCTGAAGATCGAGGTTCGCGCCGAGTCCGAGGGCAAGACCGCCTTCATCGTCGACCTCAGCTATGCCGGTCTCTTCGGTTTCCGCAACGTGCCCGCCGACCAGATCCAGCCCTTCATGCTGGGTGAAGCGCCGCGCCTGCTCTTCCCCTTCGCCCGCCGCGTGCTGGCCGATGCGGTGCGCGACGGCGGCTTCCCGCCCCTGATGCTCGAGCCGATCGATTTCGCGCAGCTGTATCTGCAGCAGGCCGACGCCCAGGCGGGTGCGCAGCCGAACACCCCGGAAACCGGCCACGCCTGATCCGGACTGACAGATGAACCTGACCAAGGCGCTGGGCTCGGTCGGCGGGCTGACTCTGGCCAGCCGCGTGCTTGGTTTGGTTCGCGACTCGCTGTTCTTCCGCTTCGTGGGCGCGAACTTCGCCTCCGATGCCTTCCAGATCGCGTTTCGCCTGCCCAACATGTTCCGCGCCCTCTTTGCGGAGGGCGCCTTTTCCGCCGCCTTTATCCCAATGTTCAACCGCAAGGTGGCAGAGGGGGACAAGGCGGCGGATGGCTCGGGCCTGGCGCACGGCCTGGTCTTTGCCGAGAATGCACTGTCCGTCCTGTTGCCGGTCCTGATCGTCATGACAGCGCTGGTCGAGCTGGCCGCCTGGCCCGTCACCTGGGTCCAGACCTTCGGTTACGGCAAGGGAAGCTCAGCGCAGTTCGACTATATCGTCCTGCTCAACCGGCTGACCTTTCCCTATCTGCTGTTCATCAGCCTGGTGTCGCTCTTGGGCGGCATCCTCAATTCGCTGCACCGTTTCTGGGTCAATGCGGCAGCCCCCATCCTGCTCAACCTGACGCTGATCGTCGCCCTTCTGTTCTTCCACACCCACGAACCGATGGCGACCGCGCGCAACCAGGCGATCGCGGTCACGGTCGCGGGGATATTGCAATTCGTCTGGCTGTGGTGGGCGTGCCGCCGCGCGGGCGTTCGGCTCCGGCTGAAGCGGCCGGTCATCAACGATGACGTCAAGCGGCTGATGAAGCTGATCCTGCCCGCCGCCGCAGGGGCAGGCGCGGTGCAGATCAACCTCGTCATCTCGACCGCCCTCGCCGCGCGCTTCCTGCCAGCGGGGTCGGTATCCTATATCTATGCCGCCGACCGGCTGAACCAGCTGCCGCTGGGGCTGATCGGCATCGGGCTGGGCACCGTCCTCCTGCCTACCGTCTCGCGCCTGCTGGGGGCGGGCAAGGAGGTGGAGGCGATGGAGACGCAGAACCGGGGCATGGAGCTGGCGCTGCTGCTCACCCTGCCCGCCACCGTCGCGCTGGTCGTCTGCGGCCAGCCGATCGTCGCGGCACTGTTCCAGCATGGCAAGTTCAACGCGACCAACAGCTACTATACCGCACAGGCGCTGGCCGCCTTTTCGATCGGGCTGCCCAGCTATATCCTCGTGAAGGTGCTGACGCCGGGCTATTACGCCCGCACCGACACCCGGACGCCGGTGCGCTATGCGACCTGGTCGATGCTGGTCAATCTGGTGCTGAACCTGATCTTCATCTGGTGGCTGGGCCATATGGGGCCACCGCTGGCCACCGCCATCGCCTCGACGGTCAATGTCGTGCTGCTCTATCGCACGCTGGCCAAGCGCGGGCATTTCGTGGCCGATGCGCAGCTGCGGCGGCGCAGCTGGCGGATGCTGGTCGCCGCCCTGTTGATGGGCGGGGCGATGGCGCTGCTCAACGAACGGTTCCAGCCCTATGTGACCGGCACCAACCTCGAGCGCTGGGGCGCGCTCATCGTGCTGGTCGCGACGGGGATGCTGGTCTATGCGGTCGCCACCTTCGCGACGGGCGCCTTCCGTCTCGGAGACATCAAGCGGCTCGTTCGCCGCAACAGTTGAGGACCATCATGCGCGTCGTTTCCGGCATCAAGCCCACGGGCAACCTTCATCTCGGCAATTATCTGGGCGCCGTGAAGCAGTGGGTGGCGATGCAGGACGACATCCAGGCCCAGGGCGGCGAGACGATGTACTTCATTGCCGACCTGCACGGCCTGACCGAATGGATCGCGCCCGAGGCGATGGCGGCCAACACCATCGAGATGACCGCGACGCTGATCGCCGCCGGGATCGATCCCGAACGCTCGATCCTGTTCAACCAGACGCGCGTGCCGCAGCATAGCGAGCTGGGCTGGCTGCTGAACAATGTCGCGCGCGTCGGCTGGCTGAACCGCATGACCCAGTTCAAGGACAAGGCGGGCAAGAACCGCGAGGGCGCCAGCGTCGGCCTGTACGACTATCCGGTGCTGATGGCCGCCGACGTGCTGCTCTACAATGCCACCCACGTCCCGGTGGGCGAGGACCAGAAGCAGCATCTGGAGCTGGCGCGCGACATCGCGACCAAGTTCAACAACGACTATGGTCGCGAGCTGTTCACCCTCCCCGAACCGTTCATCAGCAAGGCCGCGCCGCGCATCATGTCCTTGCGCGACGGGTCGGCGAAGATGTCCAAGTCCAACCCATCGGAAATGTCGCTGGTCAAGCTGATCGACAGCGATGACCAGATCGCCGAGAAGTTCCGCAAGGCCAAGACCGACGCGGACGTCCTGCCCGACACGATGGAGGGGCTGGAAGGCCGTGCCGAGGCCCGCAACCTGATTACCATCTTTGCCGCGCTGGCCGACCGCGCGCCCGCCGATGTGCTGACGCAGTTCGCGGGCCAAGGCTTCGGCGCGTTCAAGCCGGAGCTGGCCGATCTGGCGGTTGCCACGCTGGGTCCGATCCGCGAACGGCTGACCCGGTTGCTCGATGATCGCGGCGAAGTAGGCCGCATCCTGGAGCGGGGCGCGGAGAAGGCGCGCGATCTGGCCGCGCCGATGCTGCTCGACGTGCAGCGGACCATGGGCCTGCAAATCTGATGGCCGCCAGCCCCGTCACTCGATTCGGGTGACGGGGACCTCCGAAGGGACTCGCATGGCCTTCGACTTCGGCGCTATGCGGCGAAGTTTATCCTGAGCGGCTGGCTTGCCAGCCAGCCGAAGGGCTCAGGCGGAACGGCGGGAGGGAATTGGGGTGTATACAAAACCCCGTTCAGGCTGAGCGAAGTCGAAGGCCACGCTCCTGCGCTCACCGCTGGCGCACAGAGCCGAACTCACGCCACAATTGATGGAGAGGTCGCGCAGGCCATAGGGTCGCGCCGATCGGCGGCACGACTCTCTATCTCGCAATGCCGACCCGTGGCCTTCGACTTCGCTCAGGCTGAACGGAGCGAGGGAGTACAGGCCAAAGACCCCACAGCCGTTCAGGCTGAGCCCTTCGGCTGGCTGGCAAGCCAGCCGCTCAGGATAAACTTCGCCGCATAGCGCCGAAGTCGAAGCCCATGCCCTACCCCGAAGGGCTTACCCCTCCAATTCCTTCATCAGCACCCGCACCGCATTGTCGATATCGCGGTCGGTATCGCGCAATTCCTCGATCTTGCGCACCGCATAGATCACCGTCGAGTGATCGCGCCCGCCGAACTTGCGGCCGATCTCGGGCAGCGAGCGGGTGGTCAGGCGCTTGGCGAGGTACATGGCGATCTGGCGCGGGCGGGCGATCGCGCGGGCGCGGCGGGCCGAGACCAGATCGAGCGGCTTCAGCTCGAAATGGCGGCTGACCAGCTTCTGGATCTCGTCGATGGTGATCCGCCGCTGCGCGCCGCGCAACACCTCGCCCAGCGTGGCGACGGCGAATTCCATGTCGATCTTGTCGCCGGTCAGCTGCGCATAGGCGACGACGCGGTTCAGCGCGCCCTCCAGCTCGCGGATATTGCCGCGAATCCGCGAGGCGAGCAGGTCCAGCACATCGGTCGGCACCTGGATCTCGGGGAGATCGGCGACCTTGCGGTTCAGGATCGTCCGGCGCAGCGTCAGGTCGGGTGCCTTGATATCGGCGACCAGGCCAGCGCCCAGACGGCCGATGATGCGCGGCTCGACGCCGTCCAGCGACTGGGGCGAACGATCCGCCGAAATGACCAGCCGCTTGCCTGCGCCGACCAGTTCGTTGACCGTGTGGAAGAATTCTTCCTGGGTCGAATCCTTGCCCGCGATGAATTGAAGGTCGTCGATCAGCAGCAGATCGGCCGAGCGCAGCCGCGACTTGAAGCTGTGCGTGTCGCGGGCGCGCATCGCCGCGACGAAATCGAACATGAAACGCTCGGCCGACATGCACAGCACGACCGCTTCGGGATGCGATTCGAGAAAGGCATGGGCGATGGCGTGCATCAGATGCGTCTTGCCCTGCCCCGTGCCACCATGAAGGAACAGCGGGCTGAACCGCGGCGGGCCTGGCTCGGCGAGCGACAGCGCGGCGTTGAACGCGACACGGTTCGACGAATCGACCACGAATCGATCGAAGGTCAGGCGCGGATCGAGCGGCGGCCGATCAGCGGGAACACGCAGCGCGGGGGCCGGCGCGGCGGCCACCGGCGCAGGAGCCGCCGCCCTGGCACGCGTCTGACGCGGCGCAGGGGTCGGTGCTGGCGCTGGCGCACCGAACAGCGAGGGCTGCTCGTCGACCTCGACCGGCGGCACCGGCGCTGCGGTCACGGCTCGCGGGGCGGGCGTGGCATCAAGGGTCTCGACACTGGTCAGGCGCGCGACCTTGCTAGGGGCACGGGTTTCGAGGACGACCGAGCGAATTTCGGGCAGCACCGCCCTGAATTCCAGATGGAGTCGGTCGGCATAGTGGCTGCGCACCCAGTTGGTCGCAAAGGCCGAGGGGAGCGCCAGACGGACCGTATCGGGCTCGTCGCCCTCGATCAGTTCCATCGGCTTCAGCCACTGATCGAACAGCCGGGCTCCTGCCGATTCGCGCAGGTTCGCGCGGACGCGCGCCCAGGCACGTGCCTGGTCCGTCGTCGGTCGCGTTGCCTGCCAGTTCGTCACCCGCGCACTCCACTTCTGCCGACCCCCATGATGGGCGGTCGAGCCCCTATTCCACTTGGCGACACGTAGCCCATCGGCGAATCAAACGGATTCGACCCGGTCTGTCACTTCGCAATGTCCATGACGCGGGGCACGAAGCACCGCCGCTGGGAAACCGATTATGAGCGATGACGGGGTCGGATCAAGACCATGTCCGGCCATAAATCTGAAATAAACGGGATTGACAGCCAAAAGCCCGCAGAAACCCGTCCAACTATCTCGTAACCCGCTGATTTTGCTGAATATTTGCCAAGGCGCGCGTCATCGCTCCGCAACTCGAATCTCTCGAATCGCGGGCAAAGCTGGCGTTGCGCGAAACGCGGGATTGTTCCCGCGGATCACGTTGCGCGAAGCGTTAAGAATGGATGACGGACGCACGAAAAAACCCGCCGGGGGACCGCCCCCGGCGGGTTTCATTCGTCGCGAAACCGAGAGGCTTAGGCCAGTGCGGCGATACGCTTGGTCAAGCGCGAGAACTTGCGCGAGACGGTGTTCTTGTGCAGCACGCCCTTGGCGACGCCACGGGCCATTTCCGGCTGCGCCGCGGCCAGAGCGACCGTCGCGGTTTCCTTGTCACCAGCGGCCAGGGCAGCTTCGACCTTCTTCACGAAGGTGCGGATGCGGCTGACGCGGTTGCCGTTGATGACGGCGCGACGCTCGTTGCGACGGATACGCTTTTTGGCCTGCGGCGTGTTCGCCATGAAAACCTCTAAATCTCGATCAAAAGGGAAAAGCGGCGCGACGCACCAGCTTTGAAGCCGCCGCCCTTACCGGCTGGCGGACTTCGCGTCAACCGCGCTGGCAGGTCGCACACCAGAAAGTCGAGCGCCCCGAATCGGTTCGCCGCCGGACGATGGCACCGCATTCGCAATGCTCACCCTCGCGACCATAGACGCGCCATTCCTTGGAAAAATAGCCCAGTTCGCCGTCGGGCCGCACATAATCGCGAAGCGACGAACCGCCCGCCAGGATCGCGGCCTCCAGAACGGCGCGGATCGATTCGACCAGCCGCGCGAGTCGCGTCTTCGAGATCTGCCCGCCAGCGCGGCCCGGGGTGATTCTCGCCATGTGCAGCGCCTCGCACACATAGATATTGCCCAGCCCCGCCACGATCCGCTGGTCGAGCAGCATCGCCTTGATCGGTGCCGCCCGCCCCTCCAGCGCGCGAGCCAGATAGTCGGCGGTGAAGTCCGGCCCCAACGGCTCCGGCCCCATCGCCAGGAAGGGCGGATAGCTCGCCAGATCGGCGGTCGGCCACAGATCGACGAAGCCGAATCGCCGGGGGTCGTTCAGCGCCAGCCGCCGCCCCGCCGCCGTCTCCAAGAGCAGGTGGTCGTGCGTCTGCGGCTCGCCCGGATCGATCCGCCAGCGTCCCGACATGCCAAGATGGAAGACCATCGTGTCGCCGCGATCGGTGTCGATCAGGCCGTATTTCGCACGACGACCCAGCGACGTGACGGTCGCTCCCGTCATCCGCTGGCGCAGATCGGCCGGAAAGGGATGGCGCAGGTCGGGGCGGCGCGGATCGACCAATGTCAGCCGCGCGTCCGCCAGCACCGGGGTCAGGCCGCGGACCGTGGTTTCGACCTCGGGAAGTTCGGGCATTTTCTCTCTGAATGGCTTTCGTCACCAAACAGCTAGGTAGCGTTTGCCCCGCCAGCAAGGCCGGGCTAGGGCATCCCCATGAGCGATACCGTCTCCTTCGGCTATGAAGATGTGCCCCGCGACGAAAAGGTCGCCCGTGTCGGCAGCGTGTTTACGAATGTCGCCGCCAAATATGACCTGATGAACGACGCCATGTCGGGCGGTATGCACCGGCTGTGGAAGGATCGCTTCGTGCGCCGGGTGAAGCCCCGCGCCAGCGACCAGATTCTCGACATGGCGGGCGGCACCGGCGACATCGCCTTCCGCCTGGCCGAGTCGGGTGCCAGCATCACGGTGGCCGATATCAATCCGGCGATGCTGGAAGTCGGCATGAAGCGCGCGGCCGAGCGCGGCTTCGACGAGCTGGTCTGGACCGAGGCCAATGCCGAGTCGCTGACCTTCCCCGACAAGTTCTTCGACGCCTATACGATCGCGTTCGGCATCCGGAACGTCACCGACATTCCGGCCGCGCTCAAGGAAGCGCACCGGGTCCTGCGGCGCGGCGGCCGGTTCTTCTGCCTGGAATTCTCGACCACGGTGTGGCCGGGCTTCTCGGAAGTCTATGACGCCTATTCGCACAAGCTGGTGCCCAAGCTGGGCCAGATGCTGGCGGGCGATGCGGACAGCTACCGCTATCTGATCGAGTCGATCCGCCGCTTCCCCGACATGCCGACCTTCGAGCGGATGATCCGCGAGGCGGGCTTCGTCGAGACCAAGGTCGAGCCGATCATGGGCGGCCTGGTCGCGATCCACTCCGGCTGGAAGATTTGATGCGAGGACGCCTGGGCGGACAGGCCCTGTGACCCAGCCGGTGGTGCATCTCTGGCGTCTGCTCAAATGGGGGCGGACGCTGGCGCGGCATGGCGCGCTGAAGGGTATCGAGCGCGATCCCAACACGCCCGCGCCCGTGCGGCGGCTGGCACGTGTCGCCCGTTTCGGCGCGCGCGTGCCCGCCAAGCCGGCCTATGCCGATGCGTTCCAGGCGATCGGCCCGGCGGCGATCAAGCTGGGCCAGACGCTGGCGACCCGGCCCGATCTGGTCGGCGACGAGGCCGCGCACGACCTGCTCCGCCTTCAGGACCAGTTGCCCCCCGTCCCCTTCGCGACGATCGCCGCCGCGATGGAGGCCAGCATGGGCCGTCCGCCCTCGCACTTCTTTTCCTCGATCGAGGAAACCCCGGTCGGCGCCGCCTCGATCGCGCAGGTCCACCGCGCGGTGACGACCGACGGGCGCACGGTTGCGGTCAAGGTGCTGCGCCCCGGTGTCGAGGACGATTTCACCCGCGCCATCGACACCTATCAATGGGCCGCCGCCCAGGTCGAAGGGATGAGCCCCGAGGCCGCGCGCCTGCGCCCGCGCCTGACGGTCGAGAATTTCCGCCGCTGGACGCTGCGCGAGCTGAACTTCCGGCGCGAGGCCGCCAGCGCGTCCGAACTGGCCGAGGCGATGACCGCCGAGCCCGATTTCATGGTGCCGCAGATCGACTGGCAGCGTTCCACCGCCAAGGTCCTGACGGTCGAGTGGGTCGACGGCATCAAGCTGTCCAACCGGCAGGCGCTGGTCGAGGCGGGCTATGACCTGCCGCATCTGGCGCAGACCCTGGTGCGCGCCTTCCTGCGCCAGGCGATCGCGGAAGGCTTCTTCCACGCCGACATGCACCAGGGCAATCTGTTCGCGCTACCCGGCAACAAGATCGCTGCGATCGACTTCGGCATCATGGGCCGGATCGACCGGCGCGCGCGCGTCTGGCTGGCCGAGATCCTCTATGGCCTGATCACCGGCAACTACAAGCGCGTCGCCGAGATCCATTTCGAGGCGGGTTACGTCCCCTCGCACCATAATGTCGCCGAGTTCGCGACCGCGCTGCGTGCGGTCGGCGAACCGATGCGCGGCCTGCCGGTCAAGGACATGTCGATCGGCATGATGCTGGACGGCCTGTTCTCGATCACCCGCGACTTCGACATGGTGACTCAGCCGCACCTGCTGCTGCTGCAAAAGACGATGGTGATGGTCGAGGGCGTGGCGACCAGCCTGGACCCCGATATCAACCTTTGGGACTCAGCCGCGCCGTTCGTGCGCGAATGGATCAGGACCGAACTGGGGCCTGAAGCGAAGATCGCCGACCGGCTGATCGAGGATGTCCAGACGCTCGCCCGCCTGCCCGAACTGGTCCGCCGGATCGAGGCGCGCTATCCCGCGCCCGGTGGCGAGCCGCCTGCCCCGCCGCTGAAAGCGATCGAGGTCGTGCGGATCGGTGGCGGCTGGCGTTATGCGTTGATCTCGATGCTGTCGGCGGCCGCCGGGGTCGCGGCCACCTTCGCCGTGCTGCGATAGGATGCTGGGGTAGGCATGCCGGGCAGCGCGCCCCCCGTTCCCCCGCGCCGCATCTCGCGGCCGCTCTGGCTGAGCCAGCCGGGGCGGTTGTCGGGCATGACGGCCCCGGTCGCGATCGGGGTGCTGGCGCTGCTGGTCGGGCTGATCGCGGGGATGCTCTGGACCGGCGGCGATGCCGATCCGGTTGCCGACCGTCTGGCGCCCATTTCGGCCGCGATCCTCGACCATGTGCGGCACGGGCAGGATTTCTATTCGGCCGCGATCGACGCCTTGCGCGAAAATGGGCGGCCGCTGCGCCCCGTGCTGCTCGCAGTGCCCCTGCCCGCGCTGCCCGTCACCCTGTCGCTGTTGCCGCCGCCGGTCGGTCAGCTGCTGCTCGTCTTGCTGGGCCTGGCGGTGATCGCGGGCTGGGCGCGGCGGTGCTGGCCGCTGATCGAGGGGCGCGGCCCGCGCGCATTGGCGATCGTCCTGCTCGTCGCCGGACTCTATCCGGCGCTCGACCGGGCGATGGTGTCGGTGCCCGAAGTGTGGGCCGCTCTGCTGATCGCGCTGTCGCTGGTGCAGCGGCGGCCCGATGCCATGCCGACCGCGGTCGCGCTGGGGCTGGCCGCGATGATCCTCAGCCCCGTGGCGCTTCTCCATGCGCTGCTGATGGGGTTTCTCGCCTGGCGTGCGGGGGCGGAGCGCGAGGCGACGGGGTGGATCGGGGCGACCGCCGTCGCGATGATCCTCTATGCCGCCCATGCCCATAGGCTGAATGCGATGGTCGGTCCGATCGACCCCGCCATCGCCTCGCCCATCGCGCTCCAGTCGCCGGGCGAGTGGCTGGCGGCGATCGCCTCGGCCAGCGGGGTCGGGGCACTGCCCGCCGTCATCATACTGCCGCTGGCGGTGCTGGCGGCGCTGGGCTGGGCGCATTGGCGACAGCCGGTGGCGCGGCGGACGGGGATTACGCTGGCCGCCTATGCGCTGTTCGGCCTTCTGACCGGCGCGCCCGCCTTTGCGCTGGCGGTGGCGCCGCTTATCTTCCTCGGCGTCGTCTTCGCGCCTGACGCGGTTCGCGAGCTGATCGCCGCCGCGCGCGACCGGCGACGCATCACCGTGACCCGAGTCGTGCGATGAGCCATATCCTGTTGATCGTCGGGGGCGGGATCGCCGCCTACAAAAGTTGCGAGCTGATCCGCCTGCTGCGCAAGGCCGGGCATAGCGTGCGCTGCGTCCTGACCGAGGGGGGCAGCCATTTCGTCACGCCGATGACGCTGGCCGCCCTGTCGGAAAATCAGGTCTTCACCACGCTCTGGGACCTGAAGGACGAGGCGGAGATGGGGCATATCCAGCTCAGCCGCGAGGCCGATCTTGTCGTGGTCGCGCCGGGCACCGCCGACCTGATGGCGCGGATGGCGAACGGCCATGCCGATGATCTGGCGACGACGCTGCTGCTCGCCACCGATACGCCGGTGCTGGTCGCGCCCGCGATGAATGTCCGCATGTGGCTGCACCCCGCCACCCAGCGCAACGTGGCGCAGCTGCGCGCCGATGGCGTGGAGGTGATGGCCCCCGACGAAGGCGCGATGGCGTGTGGCGAGTTCGGCCCCGGCCGCCTGCCTGAGCCACCCGCGATCCTGGCGGCGATCGAGGCGAAGCTGACGCCCGCCCATCGCCCATTGGCGGGGCGACATATATTAGTGACGGCGGGACCGACCCACGAGCCGATCGATCCCGTCCGCTACATCGCCAACCGCTCCTCGGGACGACAGGGCTTTGCGGTCGCAGAGGCGCTCGCGGTGCTGGGCGCACGGGTGACGTTGGTCTCCGGACCGGTGACGCTGCCGACTCCGGCGGGCGTTACCCGCGTGAATGTCGAGACGGCGCGCGACATGGCACAGGCGGTCGCCGAGTCGCTGCCCGCCGATGCCGCCGTGATGGTCGCCGCCGTCGCCGACTGGCGGGTCGAGGCGGCCGGGCAGAAGGTGAAGAAGGATGGCGGTGCCGCCCCTGCGCTGACGCTGGTCGAGAATCCCGACATCCTCGCCACTCTCGCCGCTTCGCCCAACCGGCCCGCGCTGGTCGTCGGTTTCGCGGCCGAGACCGAGCATGTCATCGATCATGCCGTCGCCAAGCGCCTGCGCAAGCGCGCCGACTGGATCGTGGCGAACGACGTATCGGGCGATGTGTTCGGCGGCGAGGCTAACCGGGTCCACATCGTCACCGCCCAAGGTGTCGAAAACTGGGAACGGATGAGCAAGGACGAGGTTGCCACGAGACTCGCGCAACGTATCGCGGATGCGCTACAAGCACGGTCATGACGACCGCACCAATCTCCATTGCCATCAAATATTTGCCCCATGGCGAGGGGCTTCCCCTGCCCGCCTATGCCACGCCCGGCGCGGCTGGCATGGACGTGGTCGCCGCAGAGACGCTGACGCTGGAGCCGGGCAAACGCGCCGCTGTCGCCACCGGCTTCGCCGTCGCGATCCCGCCGGGTTACGAGGTGCAGGTGCGCCCGCGCTCGGGCCTGGCGCTGAAGAACGGCATCACCTGCCTCAATACGCCCGGTACGATCGACGAGGATTATCGCGGCGAAGTGAAGGTGATCCTCGCCAATCTGGGCGACGAGCCGTTTCAGGTGGTGCGCGGCGAACGCATCGCCCAGCTTGTCCCCGCCCCCGTCCAGCGCGCGACCCTGGCCCAGGTCGACGAACTCGACTCGACCGAGCGGGGTGATGGCGGCTTCGGGTCGACCGGGCGGTGATCGCGGCGCTGCTCCTCGCCGCCGCGACCCAGGCGATCGCTCCGACGCCGCCGCTGACACCGGTACTCCCGCCGACCGCGCCCGGCCCGGTCGAGCCGCCGCATGACTGGTCGACGCTGGGCATGCTGACCCTGCCGCCCGCCGGACCCGATCTGGTCCGCTTCGTGCGCGACGAAGTGACGGCGGGGCGTTGCACGCGCGCCCGACAGGACGACGCACAAACGGTGCTGGTCGTGCCGCTCGCGATCCGGATCAGCGCGGACGGCCATGCCGACAGCGTGGTGCCGCTCGCCATCGGCTGCCCCACGGTCGAACAGTTCAGCGCGGGCGCGGCCCAGCGCATGGTCCGCCATCTGGCGCACCGTACCATGATCCCGGGCGGTCGCTGGTATCGGACGGTCATCACCTATACATGGCCGGGATGATCCTGAACGACGACGAACTGGCCCGTTATGCCCGCCACATAGTCCTCCGCGAATTCGGCGGCGGCGGGCAGCTGAAACTGAAACAGGCCAGGGTTGCGGTGATCGGCGCGGGCGGGATCGGCTCGCCCGCCATCCAGTATCTGGCGGCGGCGGGCATCGGATCGCTGGTGCTGATCGACGACGATGTGGTCGAGCCGTCCAACCTGCAACGCCAGACCATCTTCACGACCCAGGATCGCGGCACGCCCAAGGTCGAAGCCGCCGCCGCCCATGTCGCGCGGCTGAACCCGCATGTCGCCGTGACGGTCCACCGGGCGCGCGTGACGCCGGACAATGCCGCCGCGCTGATCGAGGGCGCCAATGTGGTCCTGGACGGCTGCGACAATTTCGCGACCCGGCTGGCGGTGGCCGATGCGGCGCTGGGCTTGCGCATCCCCCTGGTCTCGGCGGCTGTCGGGCAGTTCGAGGGGCAATTGGCGGTCTATCGCGGCTGGGAAGCGGATAAGCCCTGTTATCGCTGCTTCGTCGGCGAGGCGGCCGACCAGGCCGGGCTGACCTGCGCCGATGACGGCGTGCTGGGGCCGGTGACGGGGGTGATGGGCAGCCTGGCCGCGCTGGAGGCTCTGCGCGCCGCCGCGCCGTTCGGGCGGGACAGTGCGGGAAGCATTCTGATCGCCGACATGCTGACCATGCGCTTCCGAACGCTCGCCCTGCCCAAGGATCCCGGCTGTCGTTGTGCCCGCACGGTCGCGGTGGCGGCATGAGCGCGCGGCCGACGCCGCCGTCGGGCTGGCTCGACTGGACGGGTGACAAGGGTTGGATCGGGCAGGTCACCGGCCTGCCCGACAGCACGCTGCACGCCTATGCGGGCATGGCGATCCTGACCCTCTCGGCGCTGGTCATGCGGCGCAAGCCCTGGGACTGGCGCTGCTGGCTGACCGTGCTGGTGATCGAGACGATCAACGAAGCCTATGACCTGCTCCAGCCCTTCTACGCCACCGACGAGGGCAATCTGCCCGCCAGTTGGTTCGACATATGGAACACGATGCTGTGCCCGACGCTGATCCTGCTGACTTTCGGCTGGCTCGCGCGGCGGGCGGAGAAGCGGTAGCTCTCTTGGTCCTCCCCATCTCCGATGGGGAGGGGGACCGCCGGGCGCCAGCCCGGTGGTGGTGGGGCATGATCCTGCCCCCGCCGCGAGGGGAATGCCTCTCCACCATCCCTGGTGCGATGGTCCCCCTCCCCAAGCAGAGCTTGGGGAGGAATGAAAAAGGGGCGGCGACCTTTCGGCCCCGCCCCTCTTCAACAACGCTGAAACGCGATCAGGCGAGCAGGTTCTTGGCAAACTCACGCACCGCCGGACCGATATCCTCGCGCGCCAGACCCAGCGCCAGGTTGGCCGTCAGCCAGCCTGCCTTGTCGCCGCAGTCGTAACGCTGCCCGTCGAAGGTGAAGCCATGGAAGGGCTGGTTGCCGATCAGCTTGGCCATCGCGTCGGTCAGCTGGATCTCACCACCCGCACCCGGTTCCTGCGCGTCGAGGATCTGCATGACCTCGGGCTGGAGGATATAGCGGCCGGGGATCATCAGGTTCGACGGCGCCTTGCCCTTGGGCTTTTCGACTAGCGCGGTGACTTCGGTCAGGCGGCCGTCCTGCTTGCCGGGCGAGATGATGCCGTATTTGTCGGTCTCGCTGTCGGGCACTTCCAGCGCGCCGATGACGTTGCCGCCGACCTGGTCATAGGCCTCGACCATCTGCTTCATGAAGCCGCCGACCATCAGTTCGTCGGGCAGCAGCACCGCGAAGGGCTCGTCACCGACGATCTCGCGCGCGCACCACACCGCATGGCCCAGGCCGAGCGGCTCCTGCTGGCGGACATAGACGGGCGAACCCGGCTTCTGGCGGATGCCCTCGATCACGGCGAGCGACTTGCCGCGCGCCTTCATCGTGGCTTCGAGTTCATAGGAGATGTCGAAATGGTCCTCCAGCGCACCCTTGCCGCGGCCGGTGACGAAAATGATCTGCTCGATCCCCGCTTCCAGTGCTTCCTCGACGGCGTACTGGATCAACGGCTTGTCGACGACGGTCAGCATTTCCTTCGGCATCGATTTGGTCGCGGGCAGAAAACGCGTCCCCAGTCCCGCAACCGGGAAAACAGCCTTGCGAACCTTCTTGATCGTCATGAAACCTCCCTCAATCGGTCTGCCTCTAGCCGGATCGTTCGGCGCAACATAGCCTTGACCGTCGGAATACGATTAGGGTGTCCTTAAAAATCGACAGGTTACACCGCCCCGATGACGCGTCCGCCACTCCCCACTCCTATCCTGATCGTCTTCGGCACACGGCCGGAGGCGATAAAGCTGTTTCCCATCATCACGGCGTTGCACGCATCGAATGCGGTGCCGGTCCGGGTCTGCGTGACCGCCCAGCATCGCGGGATGCTGGATCAGGTGCTCAGCATCGCTGGCCTGACGCCCGATCATGATCTGGACCTGATGGAACCGGGCCAGTCGCTCGACCGGCTGACCGCGCGGCTGCTGACCGGGCTGGGCGAGGTGATGGATAGCGAGCGTCCCGCCATGGTCGTCGTCCAGGGCGATACCGCCACTGCCATGGCCGGGGCGCTGGCCGCCTATTACCGCAAGGTCCCCGTCGCCCATGTCGAGGCGGGCCTGCGCTCGGGCGATATCTATCAGCCATGGCCCGAAGAGGTGAACCGGCGCATGATCGCCCCCATCGCGGCCTTGCACTTTGCGCCGACCGAAACGGCGGCGGCCGCCCTGCGCGCCGAGGGGATCGATCCGGCGCGGGTCCATGTGACCGGCAACAGCGTGATCGACGCGCTCCACTGGACCCGGGCGCGGATCGCCGCCGATCCGGCGCTGGCGGCGGGCCTGGATCCCGTGCTGGCGCGGTTGGAGGGCAAGCGGATCCTGCTGGTCACGACCCACCGGCGCGAGAATTTCGGCGACGGCATGACCGCGATCGCCCGTGCGCTGCGCCGGATCGCGGAGCGCGAGGATGTCGGCATCCTCTTCCCCGTACACCCCAATCCCAATGTCGTGGCGGTGATGGACTCGGTGCTGGGCGATCATCCCGCCATCGCGCGGATCGCACCGCTCGACTATCCGCACTTCGTCCGCGCGCTGGACGCCGCGCATATCGTGCTGACCGACTCGGGCGGCGTGCAGGAGGAAGCGCCCGCGCTCGGCAAGCCGGTGCTCGTCATGCGCGAGACGACCGAACGCCCCGAAGGCGTGGCGGCGGGTACGGCCCGGCTGATCGGCACCGACGAGGACCGGATCACTCAGGAAGTCTTTGCGTTGCTCGACGACGCAGACCGTTATGCCGCCATGGCGCGCGCGCACAATCCGTTCGGTGCAGGCGATACCGCCGAGCGGATCAACAGGATCATGACCCATGCCCTTGGACTCTGAACTCTCGGTCACGGTGATGGGGCTGGGCTATATAGGCCTGCCCACTGCCGCGATCATCGCGCGGACCGGCGCGATGGTGACCGGCGTCGACGTCACCCCGTCGGTCGTCGAGACGATCAATTCGGGTCGCGTGCATATCGAGGAGGTCGATCTGGACGGCCTGGTATCGGGCGTGGTCGCGCGCGGCAACCTGAAGGCCTCGCTGACCGTCGCCCCGGCCGATATCTTCGTCATCGCGGTGCCGACCCCCTTTACCGACGACCGCCAGCCGGACATCACCTATGTGCTCGACGCCGCGCGCGCGATCGCGCCGGTGCTGAAGACCGGCGACACGGTGATCCTAGAGTCGACGTCGCCCGTCGGCACGACCGAGCAGGTCCGCGACCTGATCGCGCGCGAACGGCCCGACCTGAAGCTGCCGGGCGCCACCCGGCCCGGCGAGCAGGCCGATCTCGCCATCGCCTATTGTCCCGAACGCGTGCTGCCGGGCCGGATCCTGGTCGAGCTGATCGACAATGACCGGGTCATCGGCGGCATCACGCCGCGCTGTGCCCGCAAGGCGCTGGCCTTTTACCGGCGCTTCGTGCGCGGCGCCTGCGTCACCACCACCGCACGCGCGGCAGAGATGACCAAGCTGACCGAGAACGCATTTCGCGACGTCAACATCGCCTTTGCCAACGAGCTAAGCCTGGTGGCCGATACGCTGGGCGTCGATGTGTGGGAGGTGATCCGGCTCGCCAACCGCCACCCGCGCGTCAACATCCTGTCGCCCGGCCCCGGCGTCGGCGGCCACTGCATCGCGGTCGATCCCTGGTTCCTGGTCGCCGCCGACCCCGCCAACACGCCGCTGATCCGCACCGCGCGCGAGGTGAATGACGGCAAGACCGACCATGTCATCGCGCGCGCCGCCGCGATGATCGAGGCGCAGGACGGGCCGGTCGCCTGTCTCGGCCTCGCCTTCAAGGCCAATATCGACGACTTCCGCGAAAGCCCCGCGCTGAAGGTCGCCGCCGCGCTCGCCGCCCGGTTCGGCGAACGCGTCCATATCGTCGAGCCCTATGCCACCACCCTGCCCCGCGCGTTCGACGGCACGGGTGCGCAGCTGATCGATATCGACACCGCACTGGAAACTTGCGAGGCGATGATCGTTCTGGTGGATCACGACATCTTCCGATCGGTGCCGCTCGACGAGCGTCGGGGCAAGACCGTCCTGGACACGCGCGGGCTCTGGCCCGACCAAAGCTGACGCCCATGTCGCATTGCACGGGGGCACGGTCGGGACTAAGCACAACCGCCCTTAGCGGATATCAGACCATCCATGCTTGCCAAGCTGTTGAATCTACGAAAGCGCGTTCCTGATTTCGTACCCGCCATGGTCCCCGGTCTGCGGGTCTATGCCGTTGGCGATATCCATGGTCGGCTGGACCTGCTCGACGCCATCCTGACCCGGATCGAGGCGGATCACGCGGCCCGGCCGCCCGCCGAACGCCACATCATCTTCCTGGGCGATCTCGTCGATCGCGGCCCCGATTCGGCTGGCGTGGTCGAGCGCATCCGCCAGCTCAGCGCGGACGATCGCCATGTCCATTGCCTGATGGGCAACCACGAGGAGATTTTCCTGCGCGCCATCGACGGCGACGACAAGGCGTTGCGTCTGTTCTGCCGAATCGGCGGGCGCGAGACGATGCTCAGCTACGGCATCTCGAGTGAGGATTATGAGCGGCTCGACTATGCCGAGGTCGCCGAACGGCTGAAGGCCATCGTGCCACACGAGCACCAGTTGTTCCTGTCCAACCTCAAGGAAATCATGGTCCTGGGGGACTATGCCTTCGTCCATGCGGGCGTCCGCCCCGGCATCCCGATCGCCGAGCAAAAGCTGGCGGAAACACGCTGGATTCGCGACCCCTTCCTGGATCACCGCGCCCCCCTGGAGAAGATGGTCGTACATGGCCACACGGTCGCGCAAGAGGCCGAAATTCTGCCGCACCGCATCGGAATCGATACCGGGGCCTATCACAGCGACCGGCTGACCGCCCTTATGCTTGAGGACCAAGTGCAGCAGATTTTTTCCACCTGACGTCTCTTTACCGAGGCGAAACGTTTGTCGGGGCATTCCGTTGGACGGCAAAGCAACGTATGACTGCAAAGCGGTAAAGTAATGTTGCATTGCCGCATCAGTGTGGGAGCATAACTGTCCCATACTCGTTGGTGGGGTTGCCTTGGGACGGCGTGCGTGCCATGGCCCTACTGACATTATTAAGGGAGTTAGACATGCGTCTTGGGAAGTTTCTCGTCGCCGCTGCCGCCGTTTCGATGACCGTTGCTCCGGCAATGGCTGCGAACCCGGCTGCCAGCCTTTCGGTTTCGAAGTCGGTCCGCGCGTCGGCTCCGGCCGCCAAGAAGAACGGCCTGGCCGGCGGTGGCATCCTCGTCGCCGTCCTGGCGGCTGCTGCCGTCGTTGCCGGCATCGTTGTGGTCGCCGACTCGGACGATTCGGCCGACAGCAACTAAGTTGCTTCAGCCTTACGGCTGAAAGGAATAGCGGCCTTCGGGCCGCTATTTTTTTGTCTGGCAAAGATGGTGTTCGTTCGCCCTATCAGGAAGATAAGCCCTCGGTGGCGATGATCGGGCTGTAGCTACGATCAAAGCTCTCTCTGACCGGCGATCGGCCTTGGCGTATGCATTCAACGCCGGATGGCTTTGCCCATGGGCTAGAGTCGAAAACGATCAACTCTGCTTACCCCTCCCCTTCAGGGGAGGGGCCGGGGCTGGGGCGCTTCCGCAAGCGAAACGCCCATGGCGATGCCCCACCCCAACCCCTCCCCTGAAGGGAAGGGGCTAAAACCGTGCAATGCTGATCGCTTTCAACTCCAGCAAGGCTCGTTAGAGATCAGCTTATATCTGAGTGCATGCATGGCCCAGGAGCGCCCCATAGGTGGCACGACGCTTATCCATAAGCCATGGCCCACCCACATCGGTCATTAGGCGCGGAACTGCATCTGGCTGGGCCAAAGAAGCATTGAGGGTATCGCCAATCATACTCCCTCACCAGCCCGCCCTGCGAGCCCCCAGTCATCCGTTGGCGTCCTTGGAGTGCGATGCCCGGTCTTGATGGTAGCAAGCCTCTCCCCATTCAGGGGAGGGGTTGGGGTAGAGCTTCCCCGGCAGCGCTGGCTATATGGAAACACCCCTGCCCGGCTGAAGGCCAGGGACGGATGTGACCATCCTCAGAAAAATAGGCGAATCGGCGGAGGATGGCCTCCAACCGCTCGGCAACTGGCCCGGCCCTTGCCGGGATGGGGCATGTGGGGAAAGAAGGGCTGCCCTTTACAGATCGCCATAAGCGACAAAGGATCGAAAAAACCCACCAGCGGCGAACGATCTTTCCACGCCCTGGGCCAGCCGCGATGCCAGGCAGGCCATGCCGTACTCCGGCGAACCGATCCGCCGCGCCGTTCCGATCCCGCAAAAGCAAAATCGCCGGAACCCTGTGGGGCTCCGGCGATCTCGATCCGATCGGAAATGCTTGGTTTGATCGCGCCTTAGCGGGGCGACGGTGCGCCGGGAGCACCGCCGGGCATCCCGCCAGGGCCACCGGCGCCGCCCATCATCGACTGCTGCGCCTGCATCTGCCGCAGGACCGATTCGGGAATGAAGTCGATCATCTCGACGTCGAACACCAGTTCCGAATTGGCCGGGATCGGGCCGTTCGCATGGTCACCATAGCCAAGCTTGGCGGGCAGCCAGAAACGGTACTTCGAACCCTTGGGCATCAGCTTCAGCGCTTCGGCGAAGCCGGGCAGCACGCTCGACAGCGGCATCGGGGTCGGCTGCTTCGAGGCATCGAAGACGGTGCCGTCGATCAGGCGACCCGTATAGTTGACCAGCGCCACATCGGTCGCGGTCGGGTGCGCCCCGCCCTGACCAGGCTGGATCACCTTGTACTGAAGACCCGAAGCGGTCGTCGTGACGCCAGCGCCACGCGCCTCGCGCACCAAAGCGGCATCACCCTGACGCGCCAACAAGGCGGCAACGACGACAGCCGCCACCACCGCAACCCATATCCAGACCAGATAGGAACGCCGGACGGGACGAAGGGGAACAGCGGTTACGGACATGCCTGTTTCTCGCTCTGTGCGTGGGCGTTCAGGGGATGCGGCGCTCGAAGCGCTGGCCGATTCGCCTCATGCGATTCGGCCGGTGCCGGGCTGCGCCACGCCCTCCGCCGGATGCGAAAGGGCCATGGCGCCACCCGGCGAGACGCTTACCGTGCGCCGTCGCGCTCGGCGCGCTTGCGCTCCAGCTTGCGGGCACGACGCACCGCCGCAGCACGCTCACGAGCGCGCTTTTCCGAGGGCTTCTCGTAATGGCGACGGAGCTTCATTTCGCGATACACGCCTTCCCGCTGCAGCTTCTTCTTGAGCGCGCGAAGGGCCTGATCCACATTGTTGTCGCGAACGATGATCTGCATAAAAACGAATTGCTCCGGCAAAACAGGATAAAGCGGCCGCAGAACAACTGTGGCCGCATCGTCGGGCGCTCCTAGCAGCGTGGTCGCCCGATTACAACCCGTTGGATCGCAAATCGCTCTGCCGCACGGCGTCCTCTGCTTGGCCCCGAAATGCCGGATATGAACGCGCTTGTCATGTGGCGGCCATGCTGCGGTGATCCCGCGCGCCCTAGAAGCGGCGCTGTCCGGCTAACTCCCGTATGCCGGGCACCCTGACATGTTCGCGGGCCTTCCAGGCCCGCGAACGATCGACACGGTGCCTCCCCTGTCACCGCGTCAGCCCCGGTTCCGGTACCCGCCGGACCGGGGCCTCTTTCGGGCAAGAGCCGACATGGCTAAGGCAAGCGCCATGACCGCACCCGCCACTCCGCTGATCCTGTACAACAGCCTGACCCGCGCACCCGAGCCGTTCCGGCCGATCGATCCGGCCAATGTGCGCGTCTATTCCTGCGGACCGACGGTCTATAACTATGCGCATATCGGCAATCTGCGCGCCTATGTCTTCACCGACACGCTGTCGCGCGTGCTGCGGTGGAAGGGCTGGCCGCTGACCCATATCATCAACATCACCGATGTCGGCCATCTGACCTCCGACGCCGATGCGGGCGACGACAAGATGGAGGCGGCTGCCAGGAAGAGCGGCCAGGACATCTGGGCTATCGCCAGGCATTATACCGACGCCTTCAAGCGCAATCTGAAGGATCTCGGCATCGCCGAGCCGACCCGCTTTCCGCTGGCGACCGAGCATGTCCCCCAGATGATCGACTTCGCCAAGGCGATCGAATCGAAGCATTGCTACCGCCTGCCGGACGGCCTGTATTTCGACGTGACGACCGTGCCCGACTATGGCCGCCTCGCCCGGCATCAGGAGGACGAGGGTGAGAGCCGGATCGATCCGGTCGCGGGCAAGCGGCATCCGGCCGACTTCGCCATCTGGCGCGCCTCCGCGCCGGGTGAGCAGCGCCAGATGGAATGGGACAGCCCCTGGGGTCCGGGCGCGCCGGGCTGGCATCTGGAATGCTCGGTGATGAGCAAACAGTATCTGGGTGCGCAGTTCGACATCCATACCGGCGGCATCGACCACCGCGAGATCCACCACCCGAACGAGATCGCGCAGAACCAGGCGCATAGCTGCACGCCCGACAGCGGCGCCAATATCTGGATGCACAACAACTTTTTGGTCGACCGGACCGGCAAGATGTCGAAGTCGTCGGGCGAGTTCCTGACGCTGCAGGCGCTGATGGATCGCGGTTTCCACCCGCTCGCCTATCGCCTGATGTGCCTGCAGGCGCATTATCGGTCGGAGATGGAGTTCGGCTGGGACGGGCTGGCCGCCGCGCAGGTGCGATTGAAGCGACTGGTCCAGACGGTCGAGGGGCTCCGCACCCGCGCCGATGCGCCGGAAAAGGGCGATGCGGCCTCCTATCGCGAGCGGCTGGACGTGGCGCTGTCGGACGATCTGGCGACCCCGCGCGCGCTGCCGGTGCTGGACGAGATGCTGGGTGACAAGAAGCTGTCACCGGGCGTGCGACTCGCGGCGCTGGTGGACTTCGACGCGACGCTGGGATTGCAGCTGTCGACGCTGACCCGCGCCGACCTGCGCACCCGGCCCAAGACCGCCACGCTGGGCGAGTCGGATATCGAGGCGCAACTGGTCGAGCGGCGCGCGGCGCGGGCGGACAAGAACTTTGCCAGGAGCGATGCGATTCGCGACATGCTGCTCGCCGCAGGAGTCGAGGTGATGGACGGCGATCCGCTGGGCTGGGACTGGAAGCCCGTGCTGCCGGAGGGTTGAGCCCTTCGCCGGTTCAGCGCCGTCCGCGCGGGGATCGCATCCGCAGGCCGATGAACAGCACGGTTGGCCAGAACATCGTGTTGGCGATGTCGCCCAGCGTATCGGTCCAGCGCCACGATCCGTAATGCAGCCGGTCGAGGATCTCGTTCCCCGCCTCGGCCAGCGCGACGCAGGCGAGCGGGATCGGCGTGGCCAGCGACTTGCGGGTCAGGATGCGCGCCAGGAACAGCACCGCCATGCCCGCATGGACGTGCAACAGGCTGTCGGCCATGCCGGTGCCGTCGCCGATCCACTGGATGAAATCGGCATAACGTTGGGGAATATCCATGGTCGCCGCTTGCGCCGGTGCGAGGCGACTTACAATCCCCGCGCCGCATGAGGCCCCTGCCCCGCGCCGAAATGCAAAAAGGCCCGCAATCCGCCGGGTGGGATTGCGGGCCTTCCAGACTGGATCAGCGTGCAGGCCGTCCTGTCCGCCCTTCCCTCTCTCCTCTATGAGCGGCGAGGGAAGAGGGGCATGGCTGAATGTCGATCCGTTCCAGAGCCATGCGGCGACGGTAGTGCGCAATCAGAGCGGGATGCCATCAGCTTGATCCACCCCTCCCCTTCAGGGGGGCAGGGGGGCGGGCGTTTCCGCAAACGCGGGGCCTGTGGCGATGCCCCACCCCAACCCCTCCCCTGAAGGGGAGGGGCTAGGCTTGGTGCGATCCCATGTCATCATTCTCTAGAGCCGAAAACGATCAACTCTGCTCACCCCTCCCCTGAAGGGGAGGGGCTAAAACCGTGCAATGCTGATCGCTTTCAACTCTAGAAGCTGCTCCAGTCATCGTCATCATGCTTCACGGCCAGATTGCCCTGGACCGCGCTCGACACACGCCGCACCGGCGCGGGGGTCGGAGCCGCCGCGCGGCGCACGGGTACGATCGGCACGGCCGGGGCCATCGCCGTTGCGTCGACGCGGAAGCGGTTGACCTGCTCCTCCAGCGCACGGGTTTCGGCGGACAGCGCGCGGACGGCGGCGGTCACCTCCTCCACCATGGCGGCATTGGCCTGGGTCACGCCGTCCATGTCGTTGATCGCCAGATTCACCTGGTGGATACTGGTCGCCTGTTCGGAGGCCCCGCCCGCGATCGATTCGACCAGCCCCGTAATGTCCTGCATGCCGGTCGCGATCAGGCGCAGCGACTCGTCGGTCTTGTTGGCCAGTTCCACGCCGCTGCGCACCCGCTCGACCGTGGTCGTGATCCGCGCGCTGATGTCGCGCGCCGCCTCGGCCGAGCGTTCGGCGAGCGCACGCACTTCGGAGGCGACGACGGCAAAGCCCTTGCCCGCATCGCCCGCCCGCGCCGCCTCGACGCCTGCGTTCAGCGCCAGCAGGTTCGTCTGGAAGGACAGGCCGTCGATCACCGCGATGATCTCGGCAATTTCGTTGGACGAACGTTCGATGTCGCCGATGGCCGACACGGTGCGGCGGACGATCGCCTCGCTATTGGCGACGTCGCTGCTCGCCTTGCGGACGATGCCCTCGGCCGACTGCGCCTTGGTCGCGGCGGCCGTCACCGACTGGGCGATCTCGTTCATCGCGGCCGAGGTTTCCTCGATGCTCGCCGCCTGCTGCTCGGCACGGCGCGCGAGGTCGTCGGCCGCTTCGTTCATCTCCACCACCCCGCTGCCGATCCCGGCGGCGTTGACCCGCACCGCGCTCAGCGAGCCCGACAGGCGCGAGACCGCCGTGTTGAAGTCACGCTCGATCGCCGCATAGGAAGGCGGGAAGCCCGAGAGCCGCGCCGTCAGGTCCGAGTCGGCCAACCGACCCAGCGCGCCGCCGATCCGGTCGACCACCTCATCCTGCTCGGCATCCGCCCGTGCCTTGGCGATGGCCGCGTCGCGGAAGACGACGACGGCGCGCGACATGCTGCCCAGTTCGTCGCCGCGATCGGCGTCGGGAATGGCGATATCGTTACGCCCCTGCGACAGCTCTTCCATGATCCCGGTCAGCCGGACGATCGGCCGCCCCAGCGCCCGCGACAACAGCAGCGCCATCGCCGCCGCGACGCCGATCATCATCACCGCCCCGATGGCCAGGCTCCACTGGCCGGTCAGCAGCGCCGACTTTCGCGCCGTGCGGACGTCCTTCAACTGCTCGACAGTCTGCGCCCGCACATCGCGCAGCGCCTGGAGCACCGTGGTAACCCGAACCCGCGCGCTATTCTCGCGAAGCCATGCCTGCGCACCGTCGCGATCGGTACGGCTGCGTCGGATCAGCGGATCGCCGATGGTGCGACGCCATTCCTGCATGTGCTCATGCGACCGGGCGACCTCCGCGCGGGCCTTGGGGTCGTTTGCCAGCAGCGTATCGAGCCTGGCGGCCGCCTGAGTCTCGGTCGCGCGCGACTCGAAATACTGCTTCAGATAGGCTTCGTCCAACGTGATCAGGAAGCCGCGCATCTGGCTGTTCTCGCGCTGGACCCCGCCCTCCATCTCCAACGTAGCGCCGTAGATGTCCTGGGCGTGGCTGCTTTCCGCCGTCGTCGTCTGGATGCGCGCAAAGGCCCACCACAAGACGCCGATCATGATGAACACCGTCATCATCACGAGGGCGAAGGACAAACCGATCTTCTTCGGTATGGGCAAGGATGAGAGCATGGCGATTCCCGACACGGCGGGCCGTCATGCCCGCGATTTCGATCGGGAATACGCCGCCAACTACAAACGGTTGGTTAAGCGCCTACCGTTACAACCTATTGTAATGCGGCCCCTGCCCGGTCGAGCAGCGGCGGGCGGTAGGGCGTCGGCGCGCCTGCCGGGATGGCCGCGATTTCGGCCGCGACGGCATCGGCCCGCGCCGAGGAGGATGGGTGCGTCCGGCTGCGGAAGATACCGCCATCGACCTCGCCGCCATGCTCACGCCAGAAGCGAACCGCATCCTGCGGATCGTAACCCGCATTGCGCATCAGGATGACGCCCAGCAGATCGGCCTCGGTCTCGGTCTGGCGGAACAGCCGCCCGTTGCGCCCGAACTCCGACAGGATGCCGCGCTTCACCCCCGCCGCGTCCAGCCGGTCGCGATGGTGCAGGATGTTGTGCGAGAATTCGTGCGCAACGACGACCGCGATCATCCGGTCGTCGAACCGCTCGAAGAAGCGCGAGCCGATCTGGACGATATCGCCGTCCGCCGATGCGGTCAGCCCCGGCCCCATCAACATCTCGAAGCGCGACCGGCAGCCGGGCTGCGCCGCGACCGTGACGTCGCGTTTCTGCCCATGGCGCAGCAGGGTCAGGCGTAGCGGCCGGTCGGCGGGCTCGGCGGCGATCTGGCGCTGTGCGGCATCGCGCGTCGCGGTGTTCGCCTGCGACGCGCCCGCCGGATTGACCGTGAAAGGCTTGCCGTCGACCGCCTCGATCGTGTCGTTCGCCTGCACCCCGGCCTTGGCCGCCGCGCTGCCCGGCACCACCGCCTCGACCGCGACCGGTCCCTCGAAGCCGAAAAGCGCGGGCAGTTGCTTGCGCACCCCCGGATCGTAATGGTCGATCGCATGGATCACGATGCCGGGAGTCGGCGCCCGGTCGGGGCAGATCGCCGCATTCGCCGTCGCCAGCTTCCACGCGATCGTCGCCAGCCGCAGATCGGCGTCGCGCATCGCCCCGAACAAGGCGGTGTCGTCGGTCTTCTCGACCGAGACCAAAGGTGCGGCGGGCGCCTGGTCCGGCACCGACAGCAGGAAGGCGGACAGGGCGACGACCGCCGAGGACAGGATGGAGGCACGCGACATTGCGCCTTCGCTACCGCCTCTGTCCCCAATCCGCAAAGCCGGTCGCCGCAATCGGCCACCGTTCGGCGCAAACTCGTATCAGGCGCAACAAAGCACGCGACTTGGGGGCATCAAACGCCAACTTCATTGCGTATGGGGTCGAATCGGCGCATGGGCGATGGTCGAAACCAAAGAAGACGAAAGAGCAGGACGATCATGGCCGCGAACTGGGCCCCCGACAGCTGGACCAACGCCGAAGCGCGCCAGCTTCCCCGCTATCCCGACCAGAATGCGCTGGACGCCGCGACCAAGACGCTGGCCGCCTATCCTCCGCTGGTCTTTGCGGGCGAGGCGCGCAGCCTGACCGCCGAGCTGGCCGAAGTGGCGGCGGGTCGCGGTTTCCTGCTCCAGGGCGGCGACTGCGCCGAGAGCTTTGCCGAGCATAGCGCCAACAATATCCGCGACACCTTCCGCGTCATCCTCCAGATGGCGGTCGTCCTGACCTGGGCCTCGAAGCTGCCGGTGGTGAAGCTGGGCCGCATGGCGGGCCAGTTCGCCAAGCCGCGCTCGGCCGATACCGAGGTCGTCGGCGGCGTCGAGCTGCCCAGCTATCGCGGCGACAATGTCAACGACATCGCCTTCACCCCCGAAGCGCGCATTCCCGATCCCCAGCGGATGCTGCGCTCCTATGCGCAGTCGGCGGCGACGCTGAACCTGCTGCGCGCCTTCGCGCAAGGGGGCTATGCGAACCTGCACCAGGTCCATCGGTGGACCCATGACTTCATGGGCCGCAGCCCCTGGGCGCAGAAATATAGCGAGATGGCCGACCGCATCGGCGAGGCGCTCGACTTCATGGCGGCGTGCGGCATCGATCCGGCGTCGGTTCCGCAATTGGCGCAGACCAGCTTCTACACCAGCCACGAGGCGCTGTTGCTGCCCTATGAGCAGGCGCTGACCCGGCAGGACTCGCTGACCGGCGACTGGTACGACACCTCGGCCCATTTCCTGTGGATCGGCGACCGCACCCGGTTCGAGGGTTCGTCGCATGTCGAGTTCCTGCGCGGCATCGGCAACCCGATCGGCGTGAAGTGCGGACCAAGCCTGGAGCCCGAGGCGCTGCTGCGGATGCTCGACACGCTGAACCCCGGTCGCGTGCCCGGCCGCATGACGCTCATCACCCGCTACGGCCATGACAAGATCGAGGCGCATCTGCCCAAGCTGGTCCGCGCCGTCACGCGCGAGGGGCATCCGGTGGTCTGGTCGTGCGACCCGATGCATGGCAACACGATCAAGGCGGCGACCGGCTACAAGACGCGCCCCTTCGAGCGCATCCTGGCCGAGGTGCGCGGCTTCTTCGCCGTACACCGCGCCGAGGGCACCCATGCGGGCGGCATCCATGCCGAGATGACCGGCCAGAACGTCACCGAATGCACCGGCGGTGCGATCGACGTGACCGAGCAGTCGCTGGCCGACCGCTACCACACGCATTGCGACCCGCGCCTCAATGCGGGCCAGAGCCTGGAGCTGGCCTTCCTGCTCGCCGAAATGCTGAACGAGGAAATGGCCGAGCGTCGCAAGGACGCCGCCTGATCGACACCGGGAAAGGGCGGGACGACATCATGTCGCCCCGCCCTTTTCACTTTTGTCAAAGTTTCGGTGGGGAGGCGCTTGACGCCCCAACGCACCACCGCTAATAGCGCCCCTCCACTGCATGGCCCCTTCGTCTAGCGGTTAGGACGTCGCCCTCTCACGGCGAAAACACGAGTTCGATTCTCGTAGGGGTCACCACTTCGGCGATATGTCGCGAAGTTCGATGAATGCGGTGGAGATCACGAAACATTGGAATTTTGATTGGCCTGCAAGTGGGCCTGATCGACATTCAGAGCGCGTCGCCTTCATTCCTCCCCGGCAAGCGGAGGGGGACCAGCGAGGCTGGTGGAGGGGTCTCACCAGTCATGATCGCTGACCGACCTGTTGTGGCGGCGCCCGTGGCGCAAGCCGCCGTCATGCCGACCGACCCAACCGGGCGAGCAGGCGGGTGCGGATCGGCACATCCCAGAAACGCCACGCCGCCGCAGCGAAGACCAGCGTGAGCATATAGAGCGAGACCGCGACCAGCGCCGTCCGGCTGGCCGAGGCCGGGCCGGTCGCTACCCAGTTCATATAGACATACACGAACGGATAATGGGTGATGTACAGCGGATAGGACAGCCGCCCCGCCGCCTTGCACAGGCGCAGCGTGGTGGCGCTGCCCGCCGAATGCCGCCCGGCGATCAGGATCAGCGGGAACAGGATCAGCACGCAGACCGCCTGATAGACGCCGTTCCACTTCACCCCGCCGACCTCCGGCCACACCGGCGCGGCGAACAACAGCATCAGGATCAGGCTGAGTGGCAGAAAGCCCGGTCGGAGGCGCGGCAAGCGATCGCCCAGCCGGTAGAGGATCAGTCCGGCCAGAAAGGGATAGGCCAGCCGCACCGGCGCGCCCCAGAAATTGTGCAGCCCCCAGCCGGTATCATAGGACCCCAGCGTCAGCGCCGTCGCCGCCGAGGCAAGCGCGGCCAGCCCCGCCAATGCGATCAACGCCCGCAGCCCCAAGCGGCGCAACACCAGCGCATAGGCCAGATTGGCGATATATTCCTGCAACAGCGTCCAGGCGGGTGCGTTGAGCGGATGACTGTCCCCCAGCCGGTTGGGCAGCGGGGCCGAGGGCAAGGCGAACAGCGCCGCGACAAAGGCCAGCCCGACCAGCCATAGCGACGCATCCTGCCGCCCCCCGGCAAAGGGATCGCCCAAATAACTGACCAGTCCCAGGATCGCGCCCAGCACCACCAGCGGATGCAGCCGGACCAGCCGCCGCGCCAGAAAGCCCCTGACACTCATCCGCGACCAGCGATCGTCATAGGCATAGCCGACGACGAAACCCGACAGCGCGAAAAAGAAGTCCACCGCCAGATAGGCATGGGGCAGCAACAGCCGATCCGCCTCGAACAACACGGTGATGCCCTGGATATGGAACGCCACCACCAGCAGCGCCGCCGTGCCGCGAAGGCCGTCCAGCACCTCGAAATGCGGCTTGCCCCGCAGCGTGGTGTCGGGTGCCGTCATCGCGCGAGGGCACGCGCCGGATTGCCGGCCACCGTCTGCCCCGGCGGCACGTCGCGCGTCACCACGCTGCCCGCGCCGATGATGGCATCCTCGCCGATCGTCACCCCCGGCAGGATCAGCGCAGCCCCGCCGATCCAGACATTGGCGCCGATGCGGATCGGCCGCCCGCACTCCCATCCCTGTGCCCGCAGCGCCGGATCGCGCGGATGGTCGGCGGTCAGGATCTGCACACCCGGCCCGATCTGCGTCCCCGCGCCGATCTCGACCCGTGCCACGTCCAGGATCACGCAGGCAAAGTTCAGGAACACCCGCTCGCCCAGCATGATGTTATAGCCATAGTCGCAGTGGAAGGGCGGCCGGACCACCGCCCCCGCCCCCACCTGCCCCAGCCCTTCGGCGAGCAGTGCGTGCCGATCGGCGGCATCCTGGCCAAGCGAACCATTGTAGCGGACCATCCACGCCGCCGCGCGGGCGGCATCCGCCGCCAGCTCGGGATCGTCGGCGATGTACAATTTGCCCGCCAGCATATTCTGTTTCTGACTGGTCATGCTCAGCTCAGATCGTGCAGGTCTTTGCCGAGCGGCGCGGTGATGCGCAGGTCGGAGAATCGCACCTCCAGCCCTTCCCGCTCGGGCGTGCAGGCCATCGGCCCGACCCGGTAGCGGGGCGCGACCGGAAACGGCGCCAGCCGAACCAGCGGCCAGTGCGTGCCATCCGCCGACACCTGCAGGCGCAGCACGCCCTTGGCGACCGTCGCGCGCATCCAGAAATCGGTCGCATCACCTTCATAGGGGCCGGTCGCCCAGTCCGAACGGCCGTCGGTCAGCACGCTGCTCAGCATCGCACGGCCATCGGACAGCTCGATCCCCGCCTTGACCCAGCGCCGTTCGTCGATCCGCACCATGATCCCCGCCTGATCGTACAGCCTGTCATAGCGGCCCCGGATACGAAGCTGCGCGGTAAAGGCATCGCCGGTTGGGAAGCCCAGGAAATGGCCGCTGTCGCGGGTGAAGCCATAATGGGTCTCGCGCCAGAAATCGGTGCCGCGATCGGTGGTCATCACCAGGTCGCCATCCGCCTCCGCCCGCCAGACCTTGGGGGCATTCAGCCAGACCCCGTCCTTTCGCCCCAGCACGGCCGTCCCGAGCGGAGCCCCCGCCGCCGTCGCCATTTGCGGCACGCTCAATGCGACCGCACTGCCCAGGATCATACGGCGCGACAGTTGCGATTCGTCCATGGTTCTTCTTTTCCTGTTCCGCGCTACGGCAGGGCATTTGCTGCCCTGTCCCGACAGTATGTGTACATTTGTACATATTCGATGCAACGGAGTTTTTGCATGGCCGACCGATCTGCGAGACGAAACGACCCGGAGCGTCGGCAACGTATCATCGCCGCCACGCTGACGGTGATCGCGGAACAGGGCGTGCCCGCCACCACCCATCGCCGGATCGCGGCGGCGGCGGGGGTGCCGCTCGGCTCGGTCACCTATTATTTCACCTCGCTGGAGGCATTGCTGACCGACGCCTTCACGCTACTGGCGGAGGAATCGTCGCATGCCTTTGCCGCACGCATGGCGCAGGCCCGAAGCCGCGACGACGCATGTGAGGCGATCATCGACATCATCGCAGGATCCGTCTGGGCCGAACCGCGCACGCTGCTGCTGAGTTACGAACTCTACGCCTTTGCCGCGCGCCACCCCTCGGTCTCGACCGTCATGCAGGGGTGGATGAACAACAGCCGCACCGCGCTGGAGCGGTTCTTCGATCCGCTGACCGCCCGCGCGCTCGATGCGCTGGTCGAGGGGATCGGCATCCACAACTCGATCGACCCCGCACCGCTCGACCGAAATGCGATCAGCGACATCGTGCATCGGATCACCGGCGGCGCGGCGTGAACGAAAGCCGGTGGCGATCATTGTGCGGAGGATCATTCCACCCGACCCGGAGACGCATCGATGAAGACCAGCGGCAATACGATCCTGATGACGGGCGGCGGCAGCGGTATCGGCGAGGCGCTGGCGCACCGCTTCCATGATCGCGGCGACACCGTCATCATCGCCGGGCGGCGGCGCGAGGCGCTGGAGAAGGCGGCGGAAGGGCGCGAGCGCATCCATGTCGTCACGCTGGATGTCGAGGATGCCGCGGCGGTCGACGCCTTCGCCAAGACGATCGTCGCGGACTTCCCCGCACTGAACGTGCTGTTCAACAATGCGGGCATCATGAAGTTCGAGGATTTGACCGGGCACCGCGACCTGGCCGATGCCGAGGCGACGCTGACCACCAACATCCTGGGTCCGATCCGGCTGACCAATGCGTTGATCGACCATCTGGTCGGGCAGAGCGACGCCGCGATCGTCAACGTGACCTCTGGGCTGGCCTTCGTGCCCCTGGTCGCGGCCCCCACCTATTCGGCGACCAAGGCGGCGATCCATTCCTACACCGTGTCGCTGCGCACCCAGTTGGAGGGCAAGGTCGAGGTGATCGAGCTGGCCCCGCCGGGCGTGCAGACCGACCTGACGCCGGGGCAGGCGCATCGTCCGGGCTATGTTCCGCTTGAAGAATTCGCCGATGCGGTCGCCGCGCAATTCGCGCAAACGCCGACGCCATCGGAAGTGCTGGTCGATCAGGTGCGTCCGTTCCGCATGGCCGAGCGCGAGGGCAAGTTCGACGAGACGCTGAAGAACCTGACGAAGCGCGCCGCCGAGCAGCGGGCGGCGGGCGACCGGATCCAGTCGGGCAACTGAGGCTTGGGAACGGGCGGCTGGTCGGCTATGGACAGCCATGGATTTCGACCAGTTGCTCGTCCGCTTCTTCGGCACCGAAGAGATTGCCGACCTCTCCCCCGAACAGCTCGGCGCGGGGATTGACCGCCTGCGCGTGCAGTTCGGGCTGGAGCGCGACGGCGGCCGCCGCTTCGCGCTGTGGTGCCTGGCCTATATGATCGGTGTCGCCCCCGATATCGACGAAGCCTTTGACGACGAAGAAGACCGCGAGGCCGCGCGCGACTTCATGGACAGCGTCGACAGCGAGATCGACGCCGAGGATTGATGGGCCATGAGCCCCTCCCCTTCAGGGGAGGGGTGATCCGGCTCAACCCGCTGCGACCATGCGCTGCGTCTGCTCGCCCAGCTTTTCCACGCCCAGCTTCACCGTCTGGCCCGCGCGCAGATAGACTGGCGGCTTCTGGCCCAGGCCGACGCCTTCGGGCGTGCCGGTCGAGATGATGTCGCCCGGCTCCAGCGTGCAGAACTGGCTGACGTACGACACCAGCTCGGCCACGGTGAAGATCATGTCGGCGGTGCTGCTGTCCTGATAGCGCTTGCCGTCGACCTCCAGCCACAGGCGCAAATTCTGCGGATCGCCCACTTCATCCGCCGTGACCAACCACGGGCCGGTCGGGCCGAACGTGTCGCAGCCCTTGCCCTTGTCCCAGGTGCCGCCGCGCTCCATCTGGAACGCACGTTCCGACACGTCATGCACCACGCAATAGCCCGCGACATGCGACAGCGCCTCGGCTTCCGTCAGGTAACGGCCGCGCGTGCCGATCACGACGCCCAGTTCGACTTCCCAGTCGGTCTTTTCCGAACCGCGCGGAATTTCGACATCGTCGTTCGGGCCGACGACAGCACTGCTCCACTTGCCGAACACGACGGGCTCGGCCGGAATGGGCAGGTTGCTCTCGGCGGCGTGCGCGCGATAGTTCAGGCCGATGCAGATGAACTTGCCGGGACGCGCGACGCAACTGCCCAGGCGCGGATGGCCCTCGACCAGCGGCAGCGTTTCGGGATCGAGCGCGGCGATCTCCGCCAGGCCCTGCGGCGTCAGCCGGTCGCCCGCCAGATCGCCCAGCGCCTCGGGCAGCGCACGGATGCGACCCTGTTCGTCCAGCAGCCCGGCGCGCTCGCGCCCCATTTCGCCATAGCGCAACAACTTCATCGATCCGTCTCCCTATGCGTGACGCCGCCACGCAGCGTGACGGCGAAGCCCCTTGCGTGGCACCCGGTCAGGCGGGCGAACTACGCCATGGCACCCTTCCCTAATAGCCCGCTTTCATTAGCGCTACCGCGCTCACCGCGCCTGCAGCACGGCGCGATGCTTTTTTCCTGCCTATACCCGATATGGCGATCAGCCCTGCCAGCCTGGACGCAATGCAAGGCGCAGGATGCGGTCGTTCGCCGCCATGAACAGCGCGCGGCCCGCTTCGCCGAACGCGCAATTGGCGATGGGCGCCCCCTGCTCGACCAGCCCCAGCGGCTCGGCCTCCGGCGTCATCAGCATCATGCCGCCGGGGACGGAGCAGACCAGCGTGCCGTCGCGCGCGACCTTCATCCCGTCGGGCAGGCCAGCCCCTCCGGCCGCCAGCATCGCGCGCGCATCGAGCAGCATCCGGCGATGGCCGACCTGCCCGCGCGCATCGACGTCATAGACCATGATCGCGGGTGCCGCCTCGTCCGACACCGAGACGTAAAGCCGCCGCTCATCGGGTGACAGCGCGATGCCGTTGGGGCGGGTCAGCGTGCCGTCGATCAGGTCCACCATACCGTCGGGCCGCCGCCGATAGACACCGTTGACCGTCTGTTCCTTCAGCGGCGACTGGTCGCCGTCCTTGAAGCCGTAAGGCGGATCGGTGAACCAGATCGTACCGTCCTTCGCGACGTGCAGGTCGTTGGGGCTGTTGAAGCGTTTGCCCGCATGACGATCGGCCAGCACGGTGCGGCGACCGGTCTTCAGGTCCACCCGGTCGAGGCTCCGCCCGCCGCTATTGGCGATCAGGAGCGCGCCCCTGGCATCCAGCGCCAGCCCATTGGCGCCGGGTTCGCGGACCAGCGCGGGGTCGGTGCCGCCCGCGCCGGACGGGTTCAGCACCACCGATACGCCGCGTCCGCGCTGCCAGCGGCGCACGATATTGGCGGGCGGATCGGAAAACAGCAGGCAACCGCCGCCCGGCACCCAGACCGGTCCCTCCGCCCAGCGTATGCCGGTCGCGATCACCTCCGGCTCGGTGCCCGGCGCGATCATATGATCGAGCCCTGGCGACAGGCGGCGGAGGCGCGGCGTCGTTTCCGCCGCGCCGGCGAGGGTGGGGGCCGCAACCAGAGCGAAACCGGCGGCGAGGACAGAGCGGCGAGAGGCGATCATGACGCCAGCATGGGCCAAGCCATCCGGCCCCGCAAGCGGCGGCGTGGGCGTGCCATCTTTCCCAAACCGGCCATTCGGGACTATGAGCCGCGCGATGGGGACGAAGGGGGCAAGCATGACTGTCGAGCGGAGCAAGGCCGATCTGTGCGCGTGGCGCATGGAAGCCATCAGGCGGATCGAGGCGGACTATAACCGTTCGGCCGACACGCATCTGATCCGCGTCGACCTGCCCCGCTATCCGGGCATCACGCTCTATCTGAAGGACGAGAGCAGCCATCCGACCGGCAGCCTGAAACACCGGCTGGCGCGGTCCTTGTTCCTGTACGCGCTGTGCAATGGCTGGATCGGGCCGGATACCTGCGTGATCGAGTCCTCCTCCGGCTCGACGGCGGTGAGCGAGGCCTATTTCGCCAAGATGCTGGGCCTGCGTTTCATCGCGGTGGTCCCCGCCTCGACCGCCGCGCCCAAGCTGGATGCGATCCGTTTCCACGGCGGAGAAATTCATACGGTCGACGATCCGCGCACCGTCTACGACGTCTCCAACGCCCTCGCGGCGGAGACGGGCGGCCATTATCTCGACCAGTTCACCTATGCCGAGCGGGCGACCGACTGGCGCGGCAACAACAATATCGCCGAGAGCATCTTTGCGCAGATGTCGGCGGAGGAATATCCCGTTCCCGACTGGATCGTCTGCGGCGCGGGAACCGGCGGCACCTCGGCGACGATCGGGCGGTATATCGCCTATCAGCGGCACGGCACCCGGCTGTGCGTCGCGGATCCGGTGCATTCGGTCTTCCACCGACACTTTGCCGACCGCCAGGCCCTGTCGCTGCCCGAGGGTTGCGGCAGTTGCATCGAAGGGATCGGGCGACCGCGCGTCGAACCCAGCTTCATCCCCTCCGTCATCGACCGGATGATCGCGGTCGAGGATGCCGCCAGCATCGGTGCGATGCGGGCGCTTTCGGCGCGGCTGGGACGGCGGGTCGGCGGCTCGACCGGCACCAACCTGATCGCCTGCGCCACGCTGATCGCCGAGATGGCGGCGGCGGGGGAGCGCGGCTCGATCGTCACGTTGCTCTGCGACGGGGGCGAGCGATATGGCTGCACCTATTATGACGATGCGTGGCTGGAGGCGCGCGGCGTCGACTGGCGGCCCCATGCCGCGCAAATGGCGGCGATGCTCGCCAGCGCCTGATCGGGCAGGCGGAGCACGAACAAGGCGGCGGAGGCGCGATCATCATGACGGACAGGCTCAAATTGCTCGTGACCCGCCGCCTGCCGGATCAGGTCGAGCGGCATTTGTCCGAAAGCTGGGACACGACGCTCAGCACCGATGACCGGCTGCTGGACCGCGACGCGCTGGCCAGGGCGATGACCGGATATGATGCCTGGATGCCGACGATCACCGACCGGATCGATGCCGATCTGATCGCGACGCCCGGCCGCCGGGTCCGCATCCTCGCCAATTACGGAGCCGGGGTCGATCATATCGATCTGGCCGCCGCGCGCGCCGTCGGGCTGGTCGTGACCAACACCCCCGATGTGTTGACCGAGGCGACGGCGGAGATCGCGATCCTCCTGATGCTGATGACCGCGCGCCGGGCGGGCGAAGGGGAGCGCGAATTGCGCAGCGGCACATGGACCGGCTGGCGCCCCTCGCACCTGATCGGACAGGGGCTGTCGGGCAAGACGCTGGGGCTGGTCGGTTTCGGCCGCATCGCGCAGGCGACGGCGGTGAAGGCGCGCGGGTTGGGGATGCGGGTCCGCTATGCCAGCCGCTCCGCCGCCGCGTCCGAGGTGGAACGCTCGCTCGACGCCACGCGGGCGGAATCGCTCGAGGCGCTGGCGACCGAATGCGATGTCCTGTCGCTGCACGTCCCTGGCGGCAAGGAGACACGCCACATGGTCGACGCCGCCCTCCTGGCCCGGATGAAGCCGAACGCGATCGTCGTGAATACCGCGCGCGGGCCGGTGATCGACGAAGATGCGCTGGTCGAGGCGCTGGATGAGGGGCGGATCGGCGGCGTCGGGCTGGACGTCTACGAACATGAACCCACGGTGCATCCGGGCCTGCTGGCGCATCCGCGTGCCGTCCTGCTGCCGCATCTGGGCAGCGCGACGATCGAGGCGCGGACCGCGATGGGGATGCGCGCAGCGGCCAATCTCGCCGCCTTTGCCCGCGGCGAGGAACCGGCCGATCGTGTCGCCTGAAACGCCTATCGCGGCGCTGGTCGCGGATCGGCTGGCGCGGTGGCGGTCCGGCGACCCGCCGCTGATCCTGGGGCTGTGCGGCGCACAGGGAAGCGGCAAGTCGACCGTGGCCGCGCGGCTGGCCGCGCAGGTCGAGCGCAGCGCGATCCTGTCGCTCGACGATCTCTACCTTACCCGCGCCGAGCGGCAAAGACTGGCGCGCGACGTGCATCCGCTGTTCGCGACGCGCGGGGTGCCGGGCACCCATGACGTGACGCTGGGCGTGGAGACGATCGCGGCGATCATCCGGGGCGAGGCCGTTGCCCTGCCGCGCTTCGACAAGGCGATCGACGACCGCGCACCGCAAGCGGCATGGCCCTGCGCGCCGGAATCGTGCCGATTGCTGATCTTCGAGGGCTGGTGTGTGGGCGCACGGCCGCAGGACGAGGCCGAGCTGGCCGCGCCGGTCAACACGCTGGAAGCATTGGAGGACGCCGACGGGATTTGGCGACGGCATGCGAACGCCGCGCTGGCGACCGACTATCCCCGCCTGTTTGCCGCCATCGATACGCTGGTGCTGATGATGCCGCCGGATTGGCCCACCGTCCTGCGCTGGCGCACCCAGCAGGAGGACGCATTACGCCGCGCGCACGGTGCCGGGGCGGGCGTGATGGACGATGCACGCCTCGCCCGTTTCGTCAGCCATTATGAGCGACTGACCCGCCATATCTGGACCGAGATGCCCGCCCGTGCCGATCTGTGCCTGACGCTTGCCGAGGATCGCAGCCTGTCCGCCTGACCTATGCCTTGGCGGAGGCGTCGTTCCCTTCCCCCGAACGGCATTCGTCCAGTCCGACCGTGGCCGACACCGGGATGGCGATGGTGCAATGCACGCCGTCCTCGCCCAGCTTGTAGGTCGTCCGTGCGCCCAGCTGGTAGGGGAGCGCGCGCTCGATCAGCTCACGCCCCTGCCCCGTGCCCGTGGGCCAGCTTTCCTCGGATGGCATCCGCACCCCGCTTTCACGCCAGTCGATATGCAGCCAGGGCTTGCCGTCAGGCCCCTCCGCCTCCAGCCTCCAACGGATCGCCAGCCGCCCGCCGCCCTGCCCCAGCGCGCCATATTTCATGGCATTGGTCGCCAGTTCGTGGATCGCCATGGCCAGCGTATGGACCGTCGAGGAACGCAGTCGCACCCCCATCGGACCGTCCAGCGTCACCGCGTCGCTATGTCCGTCCATCGCGACCAGCTCGGCATGGAGCAGCCCGTCGAAGGTCACCCGGTCCCGCTCGTTCAACCGCGACAACAGCGCCTGGACCCGCGACAGCGCGTCGAGGCGGTCGTCGAACCGCGCCCGGAAATCGGGCAGGCTGGTCGAGCTTCGCGCCGTATTCTCCGCGATCGAGCGGACCACCCCCAGCAGGTTGCTGGTACGATGCTGCAACTCGGCGATCAGCACGCGCTGCAACGCCTCGCTCCGGCGCAACGCGTCACCCGCCTTGCGCCGTTCGGACAGGTCGGCGGTCACGACCAGCAGCCGGTCGGGCTGCCCATCCGCCTTGGGCAGTATCGACAGCGTACTGCTCGCCCAGACCAGCGTACCATCGGGGCGGCAATAGCGTTTGTCGAGCATCGCCGGGCGTCCGGTGGACAAAGCCCCCTCGATCGCCACCAGGCTGGGCGGCAGGTCGTCCGGATAGGTCACATCGGGTAAGCGAAGGTCCAGCACCGCCTCGCGCGTGCGGCCCAGGATGCGGCACAACTCGTCATTCACGCGCAGGAACCGCCCGTCGAGCGACAGGACCGACAGGCCGATCGGCGCGGTGGCGAAGATCGCCGCCAGATGCCCCTCGGTTTCGGCCAGCTTGACCTGGACCACCTCTTCGCGAAGCCGCACGATTTCGGCCTGCGATTCCTTCCATTCGGTGATGTCGCGTGTCGTGGTGGCGACCCCGTCGCCCAGCTTCACGACGGTCTGGAAGAACCAGCCGTCGAACTGTTCATGGACATAATGATGTTCGGCCTGTTCGGGCAGGCCGGTTTCGGTCACACGGCAAAAGGCGTCGAAAATGCCTTCCTCCACGACGCCGGGATTGCGCTGCAACAGGCTTTCGCCGCGCACCTCGCCATATTTGCGTTCGGACGTATGGTTGTTCAGCACCCAGCGGAAATCGACGATACGGCCTGCCTCGTCGCGGATCGCCTCGAACACCTGGATCATGTCGGTCGACGAATCCATCGTCGCCTGGAGCAGCTCGTGACTGACCTGGAACTCGACATGTCGTCCGTGCATCGATCGCTCATCCTTGCCGATCCGGGATGGCAGCCGGTCCGCCGCCGCGTCTAGCGTAACGATGACGGCTTCAATTTGCCACAGCGGGAGGTGCTGCGAGAATCCGTTCCCCGGATATCCGGGGCTTGCGCCTCTTTGGGGCGTTTCCGGTCGGCATTCGATTGTCAGACATATAATCCCCGGGCCGCCTTGCCATCCGCGTGACACCGCCTAGACCTGTCCGCCAAGAAAATGGGAGCGGATGGATGAGCAAGACCGGGGGCGGGATCAGCCGTCGACAGGCGTTGGCGAGCATGGGGGCCGGCGGCGCGGCGATCACCGGCGGACTGGCGCTGGGCGGGTCGCAGGCGGCGGCGGAACGTTCCGCCACGCTGGCCCCCCGCCCGCCCATGGGCTGGAACAGCTGGAACAGCTTTGCGACCACCATCACCGAGGCCCAGGCGCGCGAAACCGCCGCGATCATGCGGGCCAGGCTGCTGCCCTTCGGCTATGACGTCTTCACCGTCGACATCCAATGGTATGAGCCCGAGGCGTCCAGCTACACCTACAACGCCGCGCCGGTGCCTGCGATGGACGGCCATGGCCGGTTGATCCCCGCGCCCAACCGCTTTCCGTCCAGCGCGGACGGATCGGGTTTCACCCGATTGGCGGCGGACGTTCATGCGATGGGCATGAAGTTCGGCATCCACCTGATGCGCGGCATCCCCCGGCTGGCGGTGAAGAAGAACCTGCCGATCCTGGGCACCCGCTACCGCGCCGCCGACATTGCCGATACCAGCAGCATCTGCACCTGGAACCCGGACATGTACGGCGTCGACATGACCAGGCCCGGGGCGCAGGCCTATTATGACAGCGTGTTCGCGCTCTATGCGTCCTGGGGCGTCGATTTCGTCAAGATGGACGATATGAGCCGCCCCTATGATGCGCATGCGCCCGAGATCGAGGCGGCGCACCAGGCGATCCGGAACAGCGGCCGCCCGATCATCCTCAGCCTGTCGCCCGGCGAAACGCCGGTGATCCGTGGCCCGCATGTCCGCCGCTTCGCGCAGATGTGGCGCATCTCGGACGATTTCTGGGACGAATGGGCGATGCTGGAGGCGCAGTTCACCCGGCTGGAGAACTGGACGCCCTATCGCGGGCCGGGCTCCTGGCCCGATGCCGACATGCTGCCGCTCGGTCGGCTGGCGCTGGGCAAGCGCGACACCAAGTTCACGCCCGACGAACAGCGCACGTTGATGACCCTGTGGTCGATCGCGCGCTCGCCGCTGATCATGGGCGGCGACCTGCGCTATCTCGACGCCGCGACGCTGGCGCTGCTGACCAACCGCGCGGTCATCGCGGTCAACCAGGCCTCGACCGACAACCAGCCGCATTTCGTTCAGGACGGCGCGAGGATCTGGTCCGCCAAACCCGAGGGCGCGCCCGGCGACCGCTATCTGGCGCTGTTCAACACCGGCGACAAACCCAAGGATGTGGGCTTGGCGCTCCGTGACCTGGGGCTGACAGGTGAGGTCGGCGTGACCGATTTGTGGAGCGGTGCGTCGCTTGGCAAGACCAAGGGCCGTTTCGACCAGGCGCTGCCGCCGCATGGCGCGGGCCTGTACCGGCTGCGGGCAGGCTGAGCCTCTCCACCGCCCTATCTGCACGGCAAAGCCAGCGGGAGAGACCACCATGAAGACACTGACCGCCTTCGCCGCCGCCGGACTGGCGTTGACCGTCACGGCGGCGGGGATCGCCCGCAATCCGCAGTTCGAGGGGGCCGATCCCCATGCGATGATGATCGGCGACGAACTCTGGATTTTCCCGACCGGGGGGCCGGGCGGAAGCTGGGCGGCCGACCGTTTCGGCGCCTTTTCCAGCCGCGACCTGAAGACCTGGAGCCCGCGCGGCGAACTGATCCGGCGCGACCAGATCGACTGGATCAAGGATGATGGTGCGTCCGAGCATTTCCTCTGGGCTCCCGGCGTCGCGACGCGGGGCGGCCGCTATTATCTCTATTACTCGGTAGGGCCGCAAAACCCGACGCCTAGCCGCATCGGCGTCGCCGTCGCCGACCGGCCCGAAGGTCCCTATCGCGACCGCGGCCGCCCGCTGGTGACCGGCGACAAAGGGTTCGAGGCGATCGACCCGATGGTCTTCACCGATCGCAGGTCGGGCAGGATCTATCTCTATGCAGGCGGCAGCGCAGGTTCGACCCTGCGCGTCTGGGAACTCAAGCCCGACATGGTCACCATCGCGCGCGAGGTGAAGGTCGCGACCCCGCCGAACTTCACCGAAGGGGCCTTCATGCACGAACGTGGCGGCACCTATTACCTGTCCTACAGCCATGGCCGGTTCAACGGCCCCGACTATTCGGTCCATTATGCCACCGCCCCCTCGCCCACGGGTCCGTGGCGCTATCGCGGCGCGATCCTGACCGGCGACGCGCGGCATCAGGGGCCGGGGCATCACAGCTTCGTCACCCTGCCCGATGGCCGCACGCTGATCGTCTATCACCGCTGGGACCGCGCACCCGGCCCCGGTCCGTTCCAGGGCGAGCGGGTCGTGGCCATCGACCGCATCACCTATGCGCCCGACGGTCGCATCCAACCCGTGCGTATGACCGATGACGACGCGCCGGTCCTGCCCGCACGCCGCCGGGACACAAAATAAGTTAACGACTGTTAACCATCTGAATTAATTCCGAAAACGGTCTACTCGCATCACTGCTCCCTCTTCGTGGTTAGGATTGGCGCTAGGGGAGGCCGCGTGGGAACACGACGACAGCCATGACCGCGCCCCCCCCTGCCCGGCACCGCGTGCCGGGGCATGACGACATGCAATGGGAGGAACAGGCCATGCAGACCGAGATCATCGCAAAGGCGACCGGCACCACCACCACGACCAGCGCCAATGTCATCGAATTGAGCGCGCCCAGCGTCGTTCGACTGAATATCGACCGGGCGCAGGTCGCGACGATGGAGCGCGAGGGCAACGACCTGATCATCCGCCTGACCGATGGCCAGACCATTCGCATCGACCATTTCTATGACCAGCAGCAGGGCAAGATCAGCGACCTGGTGCTGCGTGACGATCAGGGCAGCCAATGGCTCGCCAACCCGTCCGCCAGCGGCGCGGGGCGGTTCCGGGCGATCACCGATCTCGACGACCTGATGGGCGCGGCGACGACCAGAGAGGGCGGCGGCTCGTCCTTCGTCCTGCCCGCCATATTGGGCGTGGCCGGGGTCGGCGGCCTGGTCGCGGCGGTGTCGGGCGGCGGCAATGGCGGCAGCCAGCCCGGCGGTCCCTCCGCCGATACCCAGCCGCCCGCGACTCCCACCGCCAGCTTCACGGCCAACGGCTCAAGCATCCGCGGCACCGGCGAGTCGGGCGCGACCGTCCGCGTGACCGACAGCACGGGCGCGGTGATCGGCACCGGCACGGTCGGCGCCGACGGCACCTTCACCATCCCGGTCAACCCGCCCCAGACCAACGGTCAGCCCGTCACCGTCGTGCAGAGCGACGCGGCAGGCAATGTCTCGCCCCCCGCCACGACGGCGGCGCCCGATATCACGCCGCCCGCCACCCCGACCGCGACGATCACCGGCGACGGCCGCACGGTCAGCGGCACCGGCGAGCCCGGCGCGACCGTCACCGTGCGCGACGCCGCCGGACAGGTGCTGGGCACTGCCGTCGTCGGTGCGCAGGGCGGCTATACGCTGACCCTGACCACCCCCCAGGCCAATGGCGGCACACTGACCGTGACGCAGGCCGATCCTGCGGGCAATGTCTCCCCCGCCGTCACGCTGGCCGCGCCCGACACCACGCCGCCCGTCGCACCCACGGCGAGCATCAACGGCGACGGCACCAGCGTCTCCGGCACCGGCGAGGCAGGCGCGACCGTCACCGTGCGCAATGCCGCCGGGCAGGTGCTGGGCTCCGCGGTGGTCGATGCGCAGGGCGGCTATTCGCTGCCGCTGACTACGCCGCAGGCCAATGGCGGCACCCTGACCGTCACGCAGGCCGATCCGGCGGGCAACGTCTCCCCCGCCGTCACGCTGGCCGCGCCCGATATCACCCCGCCCGTCGCACCCACGGCGAGCATCAACGGCGACGGCACCAGCGTCTCCGGCACTGGCGAGGCGGGCGCGACCGTCACCGTGCGCAACGCCGCCGGACAGGTGCTGGGCACCGCGGTCGTCGATGCGCAGGGCGGCTATACGCTGCCGCTGACCACGCCGCAGGCCAATGGCGGCACCCTGACCGTTACGCAGGCTGATCCTGCGGGCAACACCTCCCCCGCCACCACCGTCAGCGCGCCCGACATCACCCCGCCCGCCGCACCCGCCGCGACCCTGTCCGCTGACGGTGGCACCGTGACCGGATCGGGCGAACCCGGCGCGACCGTGCGCGTCGTCGGCCCGGACGGACAGCCGATCGGCACCGCCATCGTCGCCGCCGATGGCAGCTATACGGTGACTCTGACCACCGCTCAGACGGGTGGCGGCGTACTGGTCGTGACCCAGACGGACGCGGCAGGCAATGTCTCGCCCACCACCCAGCTGGACGCGATCGACACCGGCCCCATGCCGCTGCCCACCGCCCAGATCGACTCGCAAGGAACAACGGTCAGCGGCACCGGCGAGCCCGGCGCGACGGTGATCGTGCGGGACGCCAACGGCCAGGCCATCGGCCAGGCGACGGTCGATGCGAACGGCAATTACAGCCTGACGCTGACCACGCCGCAGGGTAATGGCGAAACCCTGACCGTCACGCAGAGCGACGCGCTGGGCAATGTTTCGCCCACCATCACCCTCACCGCCCCCGACTTCACCGCCCCGGCCGCGCCCACCGCGACCATCGCCGATGACGGCAGCGCGATCACCGGCACCGGCGAGCCCGGCGCGACCGTCACCGTGCGCGATCCGGCTGGCCAGCCGCTCGGCACCGCCACGGTGGATGCGCAGGGCAACTATACCTTGCCGCTGCTCACGCCGCAGACCAATGGTGAGATCCTGAGCGTTACCCAAAGCGATCCGGCGGGCAACACCTCCCCAGCTATTTCGGTCGGCGCACCGGATACGACTGTCCCCGCTGCCCCCACCGCCACTGTCGCGGGCGACGGCACCGCCATCACCGGCACCGGCGAGCCCGGCGCGACCGTCACCGTCAGCGACGACACCGGCCAGCCGCTCGGTACTGCCACGGTCGACGCGCAGGGCAATTATACGCTGCCTCTGACGACACCGCAGGCCAATGGCGAAACCCTGACCGTCACGCAGAGCGATCCGGCGGGCAACACCTCGCCTACCACGACCATCAGCGCCCCTGATATCACCGCTCCGACCGCACCGACCGCGACCATCGCGGGCGACGGCACCGCCATCACCGGCACCGGCGAGCCCGGCGCGACCGTCACTGTCAGCGACGCCACCGGGCAGCCGCTCGGTACCGCCACGGTCGACGCGCAGGGCAGTTACACACTGCCGCTGACCACGCCGCAGGCCAATGGCGAAACCCTGACCGTCAAGCAGAGCGATCCGGCGGGCAACACCTCGCCCGCCACGACTATCAGCGCACCCGACATCACGGCTCCGACCGCACCGACCGCGACAATCGCGGGCGACGGCACCGGCATCACCGGCACCGGCGAACCCGGCGCGACCGTTACCGTCAATGACGCTACCGGGCAGCCGCTCGGTACTGCCACGGTCGACGCGCAGGGCAATTATACCCTGCCGCTGACCACGCCACAGGCCAATGGCGAAACCCTGACCGTCACGCAGAGCGATCCAGCGGGCAATACCTCGCCTACCACGACCATCAGCGCACCCGATATCACGGCTCCGACCGCGCCAGTCGTCACGGTAAGCGCGGACGGCACGCAGCTGACCGGTACGGGTGAGCCGGGCGCCACGGTGCAGGTCGTCGATGCGGGCGGCCAGCCGATCGGCACCGCGACGGTGGGCAGCGACGGCAGCTTCGGCGTGGCCCTGCCCACGGGGGTCGCCAACGGCCAGACGCTGTCGGCCATCCAGACCGATGCAGCGGGTAATACCTCGCCCGCGAGCGTGGCGGTCACGCCCGATCTCGTCGCCCCCACCGCTCCCGTCGGGACGGTCGGCGCGGACGGCACCAGCATCAGCGGAACCGGCGAGCCGGGTGCGACCCTGATCGTGCGTGCGCCCGACAACAGCGTGCTCGCCACCGTCACCGTCGCCGCCGATGGCAGCTTCAACGCGCCGCTGACCACGCCGCAGGCCAATGGCGAAACCCTGTCCGTGACGCAGACCGATGCGGCGGGCAATGTCTCGCCCGTCGCCACCGTCACCGCGCCCGACATCACGCCCCCCGCCCCGCCGCTTGCCACACTCTTGGCGGACGGCACGGCGGTCTATGGCAATGGCGAGCCCGGTGCGACGGTGCAGGTCGTCGACACCAACGGCATGCCGCTGGGCAGCGCGGTCGTGGCTGCGGACAGCAGCTATACCCTGACCCTCAACCCGCCGCAGATCAGCGGCCAGACCCTATCGGCGGTGCAGACCGATCCGGCCGGCAACCCGTCGCAGCCCGCCACGGTCGCCGCCCCCGACCTGACCGCCCCCCCGGCACCGATCGCGACCATCGCCGCCGATGGCGCCAGCGTGACCGGCACCGGCGAGCCCTTCGCCACCGTCCGCGTGCGCGCCGCCGATGGCACGGTGATCGCGACGGTGACGGTCGGCGCGGACGGCAGCTTCGCCACGCCGCTGTCGCCGCCCCAGGCCAATGGCGAGGCGCTGTCGCTCGACCAGACGGATCGCGGCGGCAACCTGTCGCCCGCCACGCCGCTGACCGCGCCCGACATCACCGCACCGACCGGGCTGACCGCCGCGATCAGCGGTGACGGCGCGATCGTCACCGGTTCGGGCGAGGCAGGCGCGACCGTCACCATCCGCGATGCGAACGGCGCGGTGCTGGGCACCGCCACGGTCGCCGCCAACGGCATCTATAACGCGACGCTGACCACGCCGCAGACCAATGGCGAAACGCTCCAGGTGACGCAGGCCGATGCGGCGGGTAACATCTCCGCCCCCGCCAGCGTCCTCGCGCCGGATACCACGCCGCCGCTTGCGCCGACCGGGTCGGTGGTCGATGCGGGTGCGACCCTGTCGGGCACCGGCGAGCCGGGCGCCACCGTCACCATCCGCGCCGCCGACGGCACTTTGCTGGGTAGTGGTCAGGTGGCCCCGGACGGCAGCTTCGCGGTGACGCTGAACCCCGCCCAGGCCAATGGCCAGGCGCTCCAGCTGGTCCAGAGCGACGCGGCGGGCAATGCCTCGCCCATCGTCGCGGTGACCGCGCCCGATATTACCGCCCCGATCGGGCTGACCGCCACGATCAGCGGCGACGGCACCGTCGTGACCGGCGTCGGCGAGGTCGGCGCGACCGTCACCGTCCGCGATCCCGATGGCACGATCATCGGCACCGCCGTCGTCGGCGCGAACGGCAGCTATGCCGCGTCGCTGACGCCTGCCCAGATCGATGGCGAGACGTTGCAGGTGACGCAAGGCGATGCGGCGGGCAATGTCTCGACGCCCGCCACCGTCGCAGCGCCGGACCTGACCGCACCGCTGGCGCCCGTTGGCACCATCTCCGCCGACGGCACGCTGGTGAACGGCACGGGTGAGCCCGGCGCGACCGTCACGGTGCGTGATGTTAACGGACAGCCTCTCGGTACGGCCACGGTCGCCGCCGATGGCAGTTTCTCGGTCGCCTTGGCGAGCGCACAGCTCAACGGCCAGGCCCTGTCGGTGGTCCAGGCCGATGCGGCGGGCAATGTCTCGCCGCCACTGGCGCTGACCGCGCTCGACACCACCGCACCGATCGGACTGACCGCCAGCGTCGACACCACCGGCACCATCGTCAGCGGCCAGGCAGAGGCCGGCGCGACGATCACCGTCAGTGCGCCCGACGGCACGATCATCGGCACCGGCACGGCGGGTGTTACCGGCGCCTATGCGCTGACCCTGACCACCGCGCAGCTGAATGGCCAGGTGCTTGCCGTGACGCAGGCGGATGCGGCGGGTAACACCTCCCCGCCCAGCCCCGCCATCGCACCTGACCTGACCGCCCCGCTCGCCCCCGTCTTCACGCTCGACGGCACTGGCGCCAATGCGACCGGCAGCGGCGAGGTCGGGGCCATCGTGACCCTGCGCGACGCCAGCGGCACGGTGATCGGCACCGGTCAGGTCGGTGCGGACGGCGGCTTCAGCGTGCCGTTGAACCCCGCCCAGGCCAATGGCGGCACGGTCAGTGCGACGCTGACCGATGCGGCGGGCAATGTATCGACGCCGACCAGTGTCGCCGCCCCCGACATCACCCCGCCCGCGCCCCCCGTCGCGGTACTGGATGCGACAGGCACCATCGTCAGCGGCCAGGGAGAGGTCGGCGCGACCGTCACGGTACGCGACGCGGGCGGTGGCGTGCTCGGCACCGGGATCGTCGGGCCGCAGGGGTCCTATACGGTCACCCTGTCCGCACCCCAGCTGGACGCCCAAGTGCTGAGCGTCACCCAGGCGGATGGCGCGGGCAACGGATCGCCCGCGACCACCGTGACCGCGCTCGACCGCACGGCCCCGGACGCGCCGGTGGCGACCGTCTCGGCAGATGGAACGGTGGTCAGCGGCACCGGCGAGATCGGCGCGACGGTGACGATCCTCGATCCGGTCGGGCTGGTCCTCGCCACCGTGCCGGTGAACCCGGATGGCAGCTTCAGCGTGACGCTGACCAACGCGCTGACCAACGGGCAGGTGCTGACCCTGACCCAGGCGGATGCGGCAGGCAATGTCTCGGCCCCCGGCAATGCGACCGCGCCCGACCTGATCCCCAACGACACGCCCGACGCGCCGACCGCGACCATCGCCCTCGACGGCGCGAGCGTTTCGGGCAGCGGACAGGTCGGCGCCGCCGTCATCGTGCGCGACGCCAATGGCGCGGTGATCGGCAATGCGCAGGTCGCCGGGGACGGTAGCTATACCGCCACGCTGACCACCCCGCAGCGCAATGGCGAGACGGTGCGCGTGACCCAGACCGATGCCGAGGGCGATGTCTCTCCCCCCGCCACGGTCATCGCTCCCGATCTGACCGCCCCCAATGCGCCGATCGCCATGATCGATCCGACCGGCGCGCTGGTCATGGGGACGGGCGAGGTCGGCGCGACCGTGCGGGTGCTGGACGCCAATGGCACGACGCTTGGCACCGCCACGGTGGGTGCGAACGGCGCCTATGCCGTGACGCTCGCCACGCCGCAGGTCGACGGCCAGCCGCTGACCGTCGTGCAGAGCGATGCGGCGGGCAATGCCTCGCCCGCATCCCCCGTCCTCGCACCCGACCTGACCGCCCCGCTCGCGCCCATCGGCACGGTGTCGGGCGACGGCTCGACGCTGACCGGCACCGGTGAAGTCGGCGCGACCGTCACCATCCGGGGTGCCGGGGGAGTGGTACTGGGCACCGCCGTGGTCGATGCGAACGGCAATTTCACCACTCCGCTGACCCCGGCTCAGGCGAACGGCCAGATCGTGACGCTGACCCAGGCGGATGCGGCAGGCAATGTCTCGCCGCTCAGCCAAGTCACCGCACCCGACATCACCGCCCCCACCGGCCTGACCGCCGTGATCAACGGCGCGGGCAATCTCGTCTCCGGCGCAGGTGAGGCGGGTGCGACCGTCACCATCCGCGACACGGGCGGTGCGGTGCTGGGCACGGCGGTCGTCGCAGCCAACGGCACCTATGCCGCGATCCTGACTCCGGCGCAGCTCAATGCGCAGGTGTTGCAGGTGACCCAGGCGGACGCGGCGGGCAATGCCTCGACGCCCGCCACCGTCATCGCACCGGACCTGACCGCCCCGCGAGCGCCCCTCGGCACGGTGTCGGGCGACGGATCGACGCTGACCGGCACCGGTGAAGTCGGCGCGACCGTCACCATCCGGGGCACGGGGGGTGCGGTATTGGGCACCGCCGTGGTGGATGCGAACGGCAATTTCACCACTCCGCTGACCCCGGCCCAGGCGAATGGGCAGGTCGTGACGCTGACCCAAGCGGATGCGGCAGGCAATGTCTCGCCCATTACGCAGGCCACCGCGCCCGATATCACCGCACCTACCGGCCTGACCGCCGCGATCAACGGCGCGGGCAATCTCGTCTCCGGCACGGGTGAGGCCGGTGCGACCGTCACCATCCGCGACGCGGGCGGTGCCGTGCTGGGCACGGCGGTCGTCGCCGCCAACGGCACCTATGCCGCGATCCTGACTCCGGCACAGCTCAGTGCGCAGGTGTTGCAGGTGACGCAGGCGGACGCGGCGGGCAATGCCTCGACGCCCGCCACCGTCATCGCACCGGACCTGACCGCCCCGCTCGCACCCGTTGGCACGGTTTCGGGTGACGGCTCGACGCTGACCGGCACTGGCGAGGTTGGTGCGACCGTCACCATCCGGGGCACGGGGGGTGCGATATTGGGAACCGCCGTGGTCGATGCGAACGGCAATTTCACCGCTCCGCTGACCCCGGCCCAGGCCAATGGGCAGGTGGTGACGCTGACCCAGGTCGATGCGGCGGGCAATATCTCGCCCATCGCCCAGGCCACCGCGCCGGACATCACCGCCCCGGCCGGGTTGACCGCCGCGATCAACGGCATCGGCACGCTGGTTACGGGTCAGGGAGAAGCAGGCGCGACCGTGACCGTGCGCGATGCGGGCGGCAACCCGATCGGCACCGCTATCGTCGCGTCGAATGGCAGCTATACGGTCACGCTCACCAGCCCCCAGGCCAATGGCCAGACGCTGACCGTGACCCAGGCCGATGCGGCGGGCAACGCCTCCGCGCCCAGCCCGCTGACCGCGCCGGACATCACACCACCGGCCTTGCCCGGCGCCACGATCAACGGCACGGGCACGATCGTCACCGGCTCGGGCGAGCCCGGCGCGACGGTGCGCATCCTCGGCGCGCAGGGCCAGCTGGTCGGCAGTGCGATCGTCGATGCGAACGGCGCCTACACCGCCACGCTGACCATCGCGCAGGCCAATGGCCAGGCGCTGACCGTCACGCAAGTGGACGCGGCGGGCAATGTCTCGCCCCAGGCGCCATTGGCCGCGCCCGATATCACGCCCCCGGCGATTCCCACCGCCGCGATCAACGGCACGGGCACGATCGTCATCGGCACGGGTGAAGCCGGCACCACGGTGGAGGTCCGCAATACGGGCGGCACCGTCATCGGCACCGGCACGGTCGCGGGCGGCGGCACCTATAGCGTCACCCTCACCACGCCGCAGGTCGCGGGTGAGACGCTGAACGTCGGACTTCGTGACGGGGCGGGCAATGTGTCGGGTACGGTCGAGGTCGTCGCACCCTTCGACATTAGTGCCTTCGACAATGTCGCCTCGGCACAGGTCGACCTGGTGCCCGTGCAGACCAACGAAACGCTGGGCAATGCCAACTACACCGCGCTTGTCTCGCTGGGCTTGGTTAATCTGGACGCACAGGTGCTGGCCATCCCCAACGTCCAGTTCACGGTGCAGCAGGGCCATGTGCTGGACGCGACCTTCACCTATGACGCCACCCTGTCGCTGGGTGTCGCCAGCGGCTATTCGGTGGTGCTCCAGCGGTTCGACGGCACCAACTGGGTCGCGGTGAACGGCGGGGGCAATTCCCCGCTGCTGGAGGTCAGCCTGCTGGGTGGCAATCTGGTCGCCACCGCAGACGATCTGGCGCCGGGCCAGTACCGGGCCTTCGTCACCTTCGACAATACGCTGGGCATCGGCCTGCTCGGCGGGTTGAGCGTCACCGGCGTGGACTCGGACTTCACCGATATCGGCCAGGTCGTGCCCGCCGTGACGAACGGGAATGTCATCACCGATCCCGGCCCCACGGGCCAGGTCGATGTGGTCAGCCCGCAGACCCGCGTCGAAAGCGTCACGCTGAACGGGGTGACGACCGCCGTCACCGGCAACACGCAGGTGGTCGGGCAATGGGGCACGCTGACCATCGGCAGCGACGGCCGGTACAGCTACACCCCCAATGCGGATGCCGCCGTGCTCGGCAAGACCGACCGCTTCACCTACACCCTGCTCGACGCCAGCGACGGCGAGCGGGAGAGCGCGACGCTGACCATCTCGATCGGCAGCCCGGACATCACCGGCGCTCCGATCGCGGTCAACGATGCGGCGACGGCGGGCGCGACCTTCGTCAATGTGGTCGAAACCATCCCGGCGACGGTCGATACGTCGTTCGCCACTCCAACGGCCATCGCGCTGACCGGCGCGCGGACGGGTCAGGTCACCGACAGCTTCACGGTCGATGCCAACAGCGTGGCCAACGTCACCCTGACCGCCGCGATCGCACCCGGCCTGTCGGTCGTGCCCAGCTATACGATCACCGTCACCAATGCGGCGGGCGCGGTCGTCGGCACCGCTTCGGGCACGGCCCTGGCGGGGGTCGGCGGGCTGATCGGCTCGGGCATCAGCGTGACGATGACCGGTCTGCCCTCGGGCACGTACAACTACACCGTCACCAGCACCAACATCCTGGGACTGGGCTATACGACCGACGTCTATGTGGCCGAGACGGTCACCCATCTCGACCAGTTCGCCCTGTCCGGCACCACGCCGGTCAACGGCGATCTGCTGGCCAATGATACGGTGGGCAGCGATTTCCTGGGCATCAAGATGCTGGTCGGCGGCACGTTCGTGGATGTCGGCGATGCGGGCCGAACGCTGACCGGCACCTATGGCACGCTGACCATCAACGAGGTCGGGCAATATAGCTACCAGCCCTTCGCCAACCTGGCCTATGCCGCGACCGATCCGATCGACCGCTTCACCTATCAGGTCGTGCAGCCCGACGGGCAGGTCTCGACCGCGCGGCTGGACGTGGCGATCGACATCAACAACGGCGTCGCCCCCGTCTTTCCCGCGACGCTGACCGCCTTTGCGCTGGAAGAGCCGGTGCAGGTGCATAGCGACGTCGTGCCGATGACGCTGGCCGTCGGTCATGACGCCGTGCCGCTGACCCTGGATCAGGCGGATGCCAGGATCGCACTGTCACCGATGGACGATCAGGGCAGCGTCGAGGATGTGCTGTCCCGCTATCTCGACGCGCAGAGCCCGGCCAGGGAACCGTTGCCGAGCGAATCTCTGGCCGATGCGGGTGATTCGTCCGTGATGCCAAGCGTTTCGGACATCAGCGCGCAGGCCCCCTTGATGCATGATCCGCTAGGCTATCTGACCGTTTCGGTCGATCCCGAACAGGAAAGGCTGGCGACCCTGCACCTGGTCTGACCATCCTGCGCATATATCCGAAAACGGAGTTGATTTCGGGCGCCGAAGGGGTTCCCCTTCGGCGCCTAATCCCTTTTTGTTTAAATAGTTTAGTCAGCCTCTTTGTCAGGGAGAGGTCAAAATGCGATCGATGAAGCGAGAGTGGCGAGAACGCTACCAGAGGCGATCGGCACGGTTCGGGAGGGTGATGATCGCGATGAGCGCCATCACGGCAACGGCTGCGGCAGAACCCGCGGTCGTGACGATGGAAAGCGCGATGCATGAGGTCCTGGCCTGGCACCCTTCGGTCGTCCAGGCGACGGCGACCATCGAGGCGCGGGCTGAGGATGTCGAGGTTGCGCGAGCGGGTTATCTGCCGCGGATCAGCGCAGGGGTCGGCAGCGGGTACGACAACCGCATCGGCAGCGCGTGGCGGCCCCGTCCGCAGGTCTCGGCGTCGCAGATGATCTATGATTTCGGCAAGGTCGCGGGCGCGGTCGAATCCGCCCGCGCGGGCACCCGGATCGGTCGCGCGGACCTGTTGCTGGCGGTCGACGGGCTGATCCGCGACACCGGCTTCGCGCTGGTGGAGGTCCAGCGCAACGCGGCGCTGCGCGCGATCGCGATGGAACAGCTGGGCCGCATCCGCGAGATCAGCGCGCTGGTCGACAAGCGGTTCGGCAAGGGCGCGACCACCCGCTCCGACGCGCTGCAGGCCCAGTCGCGCGTCGCCGCAGCCGAAGCGACGCTGACCCGGATCGAGGCGGAGCAACGGCGCTGGACGACCAGCCTCGCCTTTCTGCTCGGCCGCGAGACGGCGCCCGTGGTCGATCCGGGCGTCCCCGACTGGCTGATGGCCAGCTGCACCCGCGCCACCACCGTCGAATGGGCCGATATCCCCGCGATCATGCGTGCGCGGGCGCAATATGAGCAGGCCAGCGCCGAGAGCCGCCGCGTCCATGCCGCCCGCCTGCCCACCATCGCCCTGGCGGGCGATGCCGCGACCGATGTCACCTCCCCCTTTATGGATGGCCCGCCCCTAAACCGAACCGTTGTTATCGCACGACAGCGGGTCGTTTGAGGAAGGAGCCAAGGTCATGGACGTATCGGTTCTCGGGATCGATCTGGGCAAGAACAGCTGCAGC